>NZ_DCBW01000005.1:39481-128916 GCF_002313585.1 Microbacterium sp. UBA1097
GGTCACCCGTGAGCGATTCGTGCTGCTCGCCGATGCTCCCCCGGGGCACTGTGGACGGATTCTTCGCGTCTCTGACCGCGTCCCGGGGCTGCTCGAGGCGTTGGATGCGGCATCCGTCGAGGTTGGCGGCGTCGTGCGCGTCCGAAGCGGAGCGATCGTGGAGGTCGACGGACGGGATGTGACCCTGCCCTCGACGGCGCCCGAGGCCATCTGGCTGAGCGCCTGAGTCGGGTCCGCTGTAACCCCAGCCTCAGTCGCGCGCTGACGCGGGTCACGCCGCGCCGCACCCACACGACAGCGCGACCGAACCGGGATACCGTCGGCTCAGCGGGCCACGGATGCCGCTGCGAACGGCCACCGGGTGCGGGTTGCTGCTTCGCACGCTTCCCAGATGCGCGCCAGGCGTTCGGGATCGCGCACGATCTTCGGCAAGCGCGCCCGCCGCGGGTCCCCCTTGACGATGTAGCGCGGCCCCCAGACCTGCCCGCCGGCGATCGACGGATCAGCCAGCGCCCGCACGAGCGGCCACGCGCCGTGCTCTTTGGACTGGGTGAACGGCGTCTGCAGATTGTCGACGAACCGGGTGATCTTGCTCGGCTGGTTCACGCCGTGGAGGCCCGGTGTCCGTCCACTCACGGAGTACCCCGGGTGCACGACGACACTGTCGACGGGAACGCCGTGCTCGCGCAGGCGGCGGTCTGCTTCCACCCCGAGGGCCGTGGTCACCACCTTCGATTGCACGTACGCACGCCATCCCGAGTAGCCCTCGGCCAGTTGCAGATCGATGGGGTCGTACGGCGTGAGCGAGATCGACATGCTGCCGAGCCACACCATGCGGCCACCCGACCGGGCGAGCGGGACGAGCAGCTCCCCCGCGAGCGCGAAGTGCCCGAGTGCGTTGGTGGCAAGCACGACCTCGGCACCGTCGGAGGTCGTTTCACGGCGCCGGGGTGGATGAACGACTCCGGCGTTGAGCAGAACCCCATCCAGCGGGCCCCGCGTCCGCAAGGATGCCGCGGCCGACCTGATCGACCCGGGCTTGGCGGTGTCGATGATGAGGGATTCGATGTCGGCTCCCGGAACACGCCCCGCTAGCGTCGCTCGAGCGGCGGAAAGACGCTTGGGATTGCGGCCCGACATGATGACATGCGCCCCGGCACGGGCCAGTTGTTCGCTCGCGAAGTACCCAAGGCCGGCGTTGGAGCCCGTCACGAGGTACGACTGCCCGGAAAGGTCGGGCAGCGACTCGGGATCCCACCGCCTGCGCGTCACGTGATCGACACTAGACCTCCGCGAGCGGGATACGCTGTGCCCATGCGGACCCGAGCAGACGTGGAATGCTGGCTCACCGACATGGACGGCGTGCTCGTCCACGAGAACATCCCCGTCCCCGGGGCGGCTGAGGTGATCGAGCGCTGGCGCGAGCAGGGAGTTCCCTTCCTCGTGCTGACGAACAACTCGATCTTCACGCCACGCGACCTCAGCGCCCGGCTCCGGGCATCCGGGCTCGTCGTGCCCGAAGAGGCCATCTGGACCTCGGCACTGGCGACGGCGGATTTCTTGCGCGGACAGGCGCCCGGAGCATCCGCGTTCGTGATCGGCGAGGCGGGCCTGACCACGGCGCTACACGAAGCCGGCTTCATCATGACCGAGAATGACCCCGACTATGTCGTGGTCGGCGAGACCCGCAACTACTCGTTCGAGGCGATCACAAAGGCCATCCGCGCGATTGCCGGCGGTGCGCGGTTCATCGCCACGAATCCCGACGCGACCGGTCCCTCGGCCGAGGGCGTACTCCCGGCAACCGGAGCGATCACCGCCCTCATTACCAAGGCCACCGGCAAGGAGCCGTACGTGGTGGGCAAGCCCAACCCGATGATGTTCCGCTCAGCCCTGAACCGCATCGGTGCGCACTCGGAATCCACGGGGATGATCGGCGATCGGATGGACACCGACATCGTCGCGGGCATCGAGGCAGGCCTTCACACGGTGCTCGTCCTCACCGGCATCAGCGACCCCGCCGAGATCGAACGCTTCCCCTTCCGTCCCGACGAGATCCTCGACTCGATCGCTGAGCTCCTGCCCGCGGAGCCCGAAGAGTCGGAGATGCCCGAGGTGCTGTGATGGGCGCCCTGGACGACGGCGACCACGTCGAAGCCGGGGACGCAGACGAAGGAAAGCGTCGGTGAACGAGCTCGAACAGTCGCTGCTGCTGTGGACGTCGCTGATCATCATCAGCGGCGCCCTCGTCGTCGCGGTGTGGCAGTGGTGGCGCAGCCGCGGCGACCGCGGCGAGGACTGAGGTGTTACTGCGGGGCGAGGCCCAGGTCGTCGAGGTCGATCGCCGCGAGCCACTGCAGCCCGGCATCCTCGATCGCCCGCTGCGCACCGGTTTTGCGGTCGACGATCACGGCAACGGCGACCGGCTCCGCGCCCTCGCGGCGCAGCGCCTCGACGGCCTTCAGCGCCGACTGCCCCGTCGTCGAGGTGTCTTCGAGCACGACGACGCGCTTACCCACGACGTCCGCTCCCTCGACCTGACGGCCGCGGCCGTGGTCTTTCGGCTCCTTGCGGACGACGAAGGCGTCGAGCGGATGCTCGGTGTCGACTGACGCGTGCATGACGGCGTTCGCGATGGGGTCGGCGCCGAGGGTGAGGCCTCCGACGGCGACGACGGTGTCGGCATCCGTCCCGAGCCCGGTGCGAACGAGGTCGAGCATGATCCGCCCGATGGCGGGGGCCGCCCGGTGATCGAGCGTGAGCTTGCGCATATCGACGTAGTACGACGCCTTCTTGCCGCTGGACAGGGTGAAGTCGCCGTGGAAGACCGCTTCGGCGCCGATGAGGGCGATGAGGGCTTGGCGGTCGGCTTCGAGTTCGGGCGTGGAGGAAGCGGTCACAGCCCGAGTCTAGGAAAGAACGCACAATGTTTCCGCGTCATCTGGGACCGTAGCCCCGCGGCGGCTCCTAGATTGGTGTAGCTCGGGCCGCGCCTCATCGCGAGGACGATGGTCCCGAAGCCGCGTCGAGCTCGCCGATAGAGTCAGGCCCGTTCGCGGAACCCGCACGCGAGAAGCAAGGGAGTGCGCACATGACCCGCATCGGCATCGTCGCGGAGCGCGGCGGCGAAACCCGCGTCGCTCTCACCCCGCCCACTGTCGCTCGGTTGATCACGCTCGGGTACGAAGTGGTCGTGGAGGCAGAAGCGGGCGCGGCATCCTCGTTCCCCGATGCGGCGTACACGGATGCCGGCGCCCAGGTGACCGACCGTGTGGGCGCCTGGGGTGCAGACATCGTCGTGACGGTGACGGCTCCGAGCGCTGATGACGTGGCCCTGCTTCGGGACGGCGCGACAGTGATCGGAATGCTCGCACCCGCGTTCCGGCCCGAGGTTCGGGAGTCGCTCGCGACCCGCGGAATCACGGCGCTATCACTGGATGCCGTTCCGCGCATATCTCGGGCGCAGTCGATGGATGTCCTGAGTTCGATGGCCAACATCTCGGGGTATCGCGCCGTTGTCGAGGCAGCGCACGAGTTCGGGCGCTTCTTCACCGGCCAGGTCACGGCCGCCGGGAAAGTACCGCCCGCGAAGGTGCTGGTCGCCGGCGCGGGCGTCGCAGGACTCGCGGCGATCGGTACGGCCGCGAGCCTGGGCGCGATCGTGCGCGCCACCGACCCGCGGCCCGAGGTCGCCGACCAGGTGAAGTCGGTGGGCGGAGAGTACCTTCCCGTCGAGGTCGACGAGGTCATGGAGTCTTCCGACGGGTACGCCAAGGCGACGAGCGAGGCCTACGATCGGCGCGCCGCCGAGATCTACACCGAGCAGGCGGCGGATGTCGACATCATCATCACCACCGCGCTCATTCCCGGGCGCGCAGCGCCGCGGCTGATTACGGCATCCGATGTCGCGCAGATGAAGCCGGGGAGTGTCATCGTCGATATGGCGGCGGCGCAGGGCGGCAACGTCGAGGGATCGGTTGCGGGCGAGCGCATCGTGACCGAGAACGGCGTAACGATCCTCGGCTACACGGATCTTGCGGGGAGACTTCCCGCGCAGGCGTCGCAGCTGTACTCCACAAACGTCTACAACCTGGTCGCGCTGCTGACCCCCGGCAAGGACGGGCAGCTCACGATCGACTTCGACGACATCGTGCAGCGTGGTGTCACCATCGTTCGCGACGGCGAGTCGACCTGGCCACCACCGCCCGTACAGGTCTCGGCCGCACCGAAGCCGGTCGCGGGGGAGCCTGCCCCGAAGCCAGAACCGAAGAAGGCGCCCGCGTGGCGGACCCCGGTGCTTCTCGGGGCCGCGGCGGTTCTCCTGTTCGTCGTGACCGCGATCGCACCGCCACCGATCCCCCAGCACTTCACTGTGCTGGTCCTGTCGATCATCATCGGCTTCTTCGTGATCGGCAAGGTGCATCACGCCCTCCACACGCCGCTCATGAGCGTGACAAATGCCATCTCGGGCATCATCGTCGTCGGCGCGATGCTCCAGCTGGCATCCGGCGTACTCGTCGTCCAGATTCTCGCGGCAATCGCCGTGCTCCTGGCAAGCATCAACATCTTCGGAGGCTTCGCCGTGACCCGCCGAATGCTCGCGATGTTCTCGAAGGGTGAGGCCCGATGAGCGCCGCGTCGATCCTTCTCCACAGCGGTGCGTCAGTATCTGCCGCGAGCGCGTCAGTTGCGGCATCCGTCGCGGGGGCCGCGTATCTCGTCGCTGCGCTCCTGTTCATCCTGAGTCTGCACGGGCTCAGCAAGCACGAGACAGCCCGCCGCGGTGTGCTGTTCGGCGTCGGCGGCATGGTCATCGCGATTGCCGCGACGATCTGGCTCACGGTGGAGCAGCTGTGGGGGCAGCCACAGGCGACGATTGGACTGACGCTGCTCGTGGTCGCGGTGCTGATCGGCGGATCGATCGGGCTGTGGCGCGCCCGCGTTGTCGAAATGACCGGGATGCCCGAGCTCATTGCGCTCCTCCACAGCTTCGTCGGCCTCGCGGCGGTCATCGTGGGGTGGAACGGGGCGCTCGACCCGGGCGAGATCGACGGGGCTCTGCTCGGCATCCATCATGCGGAGGTCTTCATCGGCGTGTTCATCGGTGCCGTGACCTTCACGGGGTCGATCGTCGCGTTCCTGAAGCTGTCGGCTCGCATCTCGTCGAAGCCGCTCATGCTGCCGGGCAAGAACGCCCTCAACCTCGGCGCCCTGGTCGCTTTCGTCGGCCTGACGGTTTGGTACGTCATCACGCCCGACCTGTGGTTGCTGATCGTCGTGACGATCCTCGCGCTGCTGCTCGGCTGGCACCTCGTCGCCTCGATCGGCGGCGGCGACATGCCGGTGGTCGTCTCGATGCTCAACAGCTACTCCGGTTGGGCCGCCGCGGCGGCAGGCTTCATCCTCAGCAACGACCTGCTCATTGTGACTGGCGCGCTCGTCGGGTCCTCGGGTGCCTACCTGTCGTACATCATGTGCCGTGCCATGAACCGATCATTCATCTCCGTCATCGCCGGCGGGTTCGGGATCGAGGCGCCCAGGTCGACGGATGACGAGACCGGCGAACACCGCGAGGTCGACGTCACGGGCGCCGCCGAGCTCCTCGCCGAGGCAGACCGGGTGATCATCACTCCGGGTTACGGCATGGCGGTCGCCCAGGCCCAGTACCCGGTTGCGGAGCTGACGGCGAAGCTGCGCGAGCGCGGCGTGGACGTCAGATTCGGCATCCATCCCGTCGCCGGGCGCCTTCCCGGCCACATGAACGTGCTGCTCGCTGAAGCCAAGGTCCCCTACGACATCGTGTTCGAGATGGACGAGATCAACGACGACTTCGGCGAGACATCCGTCGTGCTGGTCATTGGCGCGAACGACACCGTCAACCCCGCCGCTGCCGAGGATCCGGGCAGCCCGATCGCCGGGATGCCGGTGCTGCGGGTGTGGGAGGCCGACAACGTCATCGTCTTCAAGAGGTCGATGGCCTCGGGCTATGCCGGCGTGCAGAACCCGCTGTTCTTCCGCGAGAACGCCCAGATGCTCTTCGGTGACGCCAAGGAGAAGGTCGAGCAGATTCTGCGGGAGCTCTAGCCGCGACATCCGAGCCGCCCCAGACGCCGCGTCAGCGCGGGTCTCGGGCCAGGAATGGATGCGGCCGGGCACCGAGTGCGAGCACCGCGAGGACGGTCTGAACGAGGCCGGTCGCGAAGTAGATGCCGTGGAGCGGCGACCAGACGAGCATGATGGCGATCTCGACGAAGATCCAGATCATCATGACCAGGCCCGCCGCCGCGTGAAGGCCAGCCGCGAGGCGGAAGCGCCAGTACTGCGCCGCCAGCGCGAGCGCCTGTGATCCACCCACGACCACCCCGAGAATCACTCCCGGCCAGACGTACGACGTGAAGACAGACCCTTCGATCCACTCCGTCGGGATGGGCATGAACCCGAGAGTGAGGCCGGCCATGCCGAGCAACGCGGACGCCAGATTGAACCACGCGACCACCCCTATCTCCCCAGGCCACCACCGCAGCTAACTCCGCACACTCGACGGCCGCACGGCATCCTCACCTCGACACGGCCCGGGTTCGGCACCGGAACTCAGGAGTTGGCCACACCCCGCCCCGGAGCCCGCGTCAGGAAGCGGGCGACGTCGGCCGGCGACTCTAGGCTGAGACCATGCGCCTTGCCACCTGGAACGTGAACTCCGTCCGCGCCCGGGTCGACCGGATCGTCGACTTCGCGGTGCGTGAAGACATCGACGTGTTGGCAATGCAAGAGATCAAGTGCAAGGTCGAGCAGTTCCCGTTCGACCAGTTCGAGCAGGCAGGGTTCCACGTCGAAGCCCACGGCTTCTCGCAGTGGAACGGTGTCGCGATCGCCAGCCGCTCGCGTCCCACCGAGGTCGAGACCGCCTTCCCCGGGATGCCCGGCTTCGCGAAGGGGCACGAGGGCCCGGATGCTCCGCAGGAAGCCCGCGCGATCGGTGCGACCATCGACGGCGTGCGCGTCTGGAGCCTCTACGTCCCCAATGGTCGTGCCCTCGAGGACCCCCACTACGTCTACAAGCTCCACTGGCTCGAGGCGCTGCGCCAGTACACCGCAACCACCCTCGCGGCAGCGCCCGACCTGCCTCTGGCTCTGGTCGGCGACTTCAACATCGCCCCGACGGATGCCGACAACGGCGACCCCGCGATCGTTGAAGGATTCTCGACGCACGTCTCCGCCCCAGAACGGGAAGCCTTCACCGCTCTCGAGCAGGCGGGGCTCAGCGACGTCGTCAGGCCCCTGGTTCCGACCGGATTCACTTACTGGGACTACAAGCAGCTGCGCTTCCCCCGCAACGAGGGACTGCGGATCGACTTCATCCTCGGCTCACGCGCTGTGGCGGATGCGGTGACGGATGCCGCCATCCACCGAAACGAGCGCAAGGGTGAGGCTCCGAGCGACCACGTCCCCGTGGTCGTCGAGCTCGACCGCGCCCGACTGTCGCCGGGAGAAGACGAAGCAGACGATGACCGGCCGATGATCTTCGGGTGACGCGGCCCCGCCGAGGTACCCGGCGCCTAGGGTGAGTGCATGGGAGTGCAGCTCATCGGCATTGGGACCGCGGTGCCGGAGTTCGCGCTCTCGCAATCGCAGGTGAAGGACCTGTTCCTCGCGGAGCCGGATATCGCGCCCCTTACGGCACGGCTCATCCGCGCCGCCTACGACAACTCGGCGATCGAGCGGCGCCACACCGTCATCGAGGATCTAGCCGGTGGCGGCGGCGACTTCCTGGAACCCGAGACTCACGCGGTGCGCAATCCGGGGACCGGTACGCGCAACGCGCGGTACGCGCGCGAAGCGCCGCGACTGTCGGAGGCCGCCGCGCGGCGTGCGCTAAAGAACGCCGGCGTACATCCGGGCGAGATCACCCACGTGGTCACTGCCAGTTGCACGGGCTTCTACGCTCCCGGCCCCGAATACCGGCTGGTGCGCGACATCGGGCTTGATCCGACGGTCGAACGCGAGCACATCGGATTCATGGGGTGTGCCGCAGCAATCCCGGCGCTGCGCTCGGCATGGCGAATCTGTCTCGCCGATCCCACCGCAACCGTGTTGGTCGCGTGCACCGAGGTGTGCTCCATCCACATTCGCTCATCATCCGAACCCGACCAGATCGTCGCCTCCGCCGTCTTCGCCGACGGCGCGGCAGCGGCGGTCGTGACCGCAAAGTCGCCGGAATCCAGCGGTCCCCGCGAACTGGCTGCACCGTCTCGCGGGCTCGAGTTGACGGGCTTCACCACCGCCCTCACGACCGACGGCGAGCAGGACATGGCGTGGATCATCGGCGACCACGGCTTCGAGATGACACTCACCGGCAATGTCCCCCGCATCGTCGGACGCGAAGTCCGCGCAGCCCTCGCGCCGGTGCTTGAGCGCACCGGTGCGATTGACCAGTGGGTGGTCCACCCGGGCGGACGCAGCATCCTGGACAGGTTCGAGCAGGCGATGGATCTCGACGAAACGGCTCTGCAGCGATCCCGAGCGATCCTGCGCGACTACGGCAACATGTCATCCGCGACAGTGCTGTTCATCCTCGCCGACCTGCTCGGTGATCCCACGGTGGCCGAGGGCGAGCAGGTTCTCGTCACAGCGTTCGGTCCCGGACTCGCGGTAGAGAGTGCAACGGCTCGCATCGCAGCGCGCCAGCCGATAGCGGCGGCGGAAAGCTTGCGCGTGGGGCAGGCGGACAGTGCGCGTTCGTGACGAGACTCTTCGCGAGCTGATGGACGATCCGCAGTGCGACGAACAGGCGCTGCTGCGCACGGTACGCCGGTTCACAGTGGTGAACCGGGCGGTGGCGGGATGGGGCGCGATCTACAGATCCCGTCTGCGTCCCTACCTTCGCACCCGAGCTGACGCGCAGCGTGATGAGCCGGTTCGGATTCTCGACGTCGGATGCGGCGGCGGCGACGTCACACGCGACCTCGCGCGACGTGCTCGCAGCGACGGCTTGGCGGTGGAGATCTGCGGAATCGACCCCGACCCACGGTGCCTGTCGATCGCGACGTCGCAGCCACCCGAGCCCGGGGTCACGTTTCGAGGCGCGTATGCCGCAGACCTCGTCGACGCCGGCGAACAGTTCGACGTCGTCGTCTCCAACCATGTCCTCCACCACCTCAGCCGCGATCAGTTGCACGAACTGCTCACCCACACCGACGCGCTCGGCGCCGAGCTCGCGGTGCACAACGACATCGCCCGCAGCAAGACGGCGTGGGGTCTCTACGCAGTCGGCATCCTTCCGGTCGCACCCGGGACCTTCCTCCTCACTGACGGGCTCCGCTCGATCCGCCGGTCATACACCGTCGCCGAGCTCCAGCGGGAGGTCCCACGGGGGTGGACAGTGACCGCGCCGGCGCCGTTTCGCGTCCTCGCGACCCGCGGGCCCGAGGGACCCGGTGACAGGTGAGCCATGCGGGTCGTGATCATCGGCGCCGGTCCCGTCGGCATGCTGCTGGGCGGCGAACTCGCCCGCCTGGGTGTGGAGCACATCACGCTCGAGGCGCGTGAGGCTCCCGGCGCCGGGTCCCGGGCTATCGGCATCCATTCCGCCGCGCTGACGGCGATGTCAGCCTCGGGGGTGACCGATCGCATTCTTTCCGCCTGTCTGCAGGTGCGGGAGGGCCAGGCCAGGGTCGGCGCCGCGACCGTGACCACGATCCGGTTCGACGCTGTGCGGGCCGGCTCGCTCGCATCCTTCCCGTTCGTCGCGACCCTTCCGCAGGCAGCGACCGAATCGGCGATCACCGCCGCGGCCGCCAGCAACGGCGCCCCCGCGCCGGAGCGCGGAGTCCAGGTGCTCGACGTGATCGACGAAGGGGCGACGTGTCGGGTGATCACCGACAGTGGTGACGTGCACGGCGATGCGGTCGTGATTGCGGCGGGGTCTCGCTCGCGCCACATCAGTAGCCTCATCCGCGACGGGAGGCGCCGCGCGTACCCCGACCGTTACGTCATGGCCGACGTTCCCGATGACACCGACGAAGGGCCTCGCGCCATCGTCCACCTGCATCCGGATGGCGTCCTCGAGTCGTTTCCGCTACCCGGCGGCCTGCGGCGATACGTCGCGTGGCACCGCGCGGGCTCCACAAATGACGCGACCGACGACGCGACCGCCCTGCGTGACGCTGTCAGCCGGCGTGCGGGATCTTCCGGCGACACGATCACGACGGCGTCGAACTTCGGGGTAGGCCGATTCGTCGCGCGCCGGATGGCGCGCGGACGGGTTCTCGCGATCGGTGACGCGGCCCACGAGGTGAGCCCCATCGGCGGGCAGGGTCTCAACCTCGGCCTTATCGATGCGGCGACGCTCGCGCCGCTGCTCCGAGAGTGGGACATCACGGGAGAGCCGCCGGCCGCACTGGCCGCGTGGGAGCGGCGACGCAGGTCGGCCGCGACGACCGCGGCGCGAATCGCCGCGCTGAACACCGTCGCCGGGCGTGGTCACGGCAGCGTCGGCGCGGTCACGCGGCTCGCAGGCATCCGTCTGGCGCCGGCGCGGCTCCTCGCGCACGCCTATGGGATGGGTTTCGATCCGGATGCGCAAGAAAGCCCCCTCACGCCACAAACGCGGTGAGAACGAGCTGCGCAGCAAGGATCAGACCCGACGCCATCACCAGGCGGAAGACCACGCGGTCCGGCTTCCGCAGAGCGCGGAGCAGGCCCGCGACCGCGCACGCCGCAACGCTCACTGACGCCGCGAGCGCCACGGCGAAGGGCACCTGGCCGAACGATCCGACGACGACGACCACAGTCCCCGCGATGACGGCAGCGAACGCGACTATCGCACTCGGCGTGGTGCCGATCCGGTGACCGAGCCCGCGCACACCCGTCGCCTCGTCGTAGGCGAGATCGGGAAGCACGTTGGTGAGGTGGACGGCGATGCCCAGCAGAGCGCCGGCGGCTCCCTGCCACCACGGAGCCACGACGGGCGCGGGAGCTGCCAGCGTCGCGAGCGAGGGCAGGATGCCGAAACTCACCGCGAACGGGATCACCGATGCCCATGTGAACTTCAGCCACGCGTTGTACGCCCACGCCGAGGCCAGGGCGATGCCGTGGGCGAGACAGAACTCCCACCCGATGATGGCCGAGATGATGAGCGCGATCACCAGCGAGACGCCGGCTGCGGCGGCTACCGCTCGGCGCGAGATGACGCCGGCAGCGATCGGCTTGTCGCGGCGCCCGATGGCGAGGTCCCGCTGAGCGTCAATAGCGTCGTTGGACCATCCGACCGACAGTTGACCGAAGAGCACAGCCGCGACTGTCAGCACGATGCGCCCCACCCCGATGCCGGCCCCCACGGCGAGCAATCCGGCGAGAGTCGTGACGACCACCGTCGGCCCAGGATGCGAGCACGCCAGCAGGGCGAGCACCCGGCCCCCGAAACCTGTCGTGCCCGGGGAAGTCTGCCGGGTCGCCATGCCCTCACAGTACGCGTCCCGACACCGCACCCGGCGAGCCGAACGCAGGATCAACCCGCTCTGCTGCCCTCCACCGCCCCTGCCGAGGCAGCTGATCCTGCAATCGGGACCATCGCCGGCCGCGGCCGGCGGACGGGGGGCTCCCCCGCGAGAGGGATGTGGCGTGGTGTGCGAGCGACGTAGCGTGGATGGGTGAGTGATCCGACGCGCGCCACCTCGCGGTGGGTTCCGACCCGAGGGGACGTCTGGTTGGCGGCAGCCCTCTTCGTCACGGCGGTGCTGAGCACCGCCCTCGGCGCAGTCGCCGGAATCTACAACTCCACGGAGATCGACCTGCGGGTCGCGCTGCTCTACGCGCTCTGTCTCACCGCCCCGCTGGCCTGGCGTCGACGCCTGCCCTGCACTGTCGCGGTGGCAGTATCCGTCGCGTTCTTTGCCGGGATGATGGCCCGCGTCCCGGAGCTTTACGTCGGGAATGTCGCGCTTTTCATCGCCTTCTACACCGTCGGGGCATGGGTCGACAACCGACGGCGAGCGTTCCTCGTCCGTGTCGCGATCATCGCTGGCATGTTCACGTGGCTGCTCATCTCGATGTTCATCGATGCCACAGCGCCGACCGACGAGGGCCTCTCG
The DNA here is from genome assembly GCF_002313585.1 of Microbacterium sp. UBA1097. Lineage (NCBI taxonomy): Bacteria > Bacillati > Actinomycetota > Actinomycetes > Micrococcales > Microbacteriaceae > Microbacterium > Microbacterium sp. UBA1097. Next base: position 51,571 of record NZ_DCBW01000005.1, read on the forward strand.
CGTGCGGGCCTCTTCTCGCCCTACGTCGCGTTCATGCTCATCCAGTTCCTCGTCAACGTCGCTTTCTTCGGCGGCGCGTACTACTTCGGCAATCGCACCTTCGAGTCCCGCCGACAGCGCGAGATCCTCGCCGAGCGCAGCGTCGAGCTCGAGCGGGAGCGTCAGACTACCGCAGCGCAGGCCGTCGCGCTCGACCGCGTCCGCATCGCCCGCGAGCTGCATGATGTGGTCGCGCACCACGTCTCTGCCATGGGCGTGCAGGCGGGGGCCGCGAGGACAGTGTGGGACACCGATCCGGATGCCGCGCGCCGCGCTCTGGTCGACATCGAGCAGGCAGCCCGGGATGCGCTCGTGGAGCTGCGCCGATTGCTCGAGACGCTTCGCACTCCGGTCGACGATGACCCCAGCGACGCATCCACGGTGGGCCTGGAAGGCCTGCCTGCCCTTGTCGCGCATGCCAGCGAGAACGGTCTGCCGACGACTCTGACGATCATCGGCGAGCCGGGGCCGGTGGCGCCGACGGTTCAGGTCAATGCCTTCCGGATCGCGCAAGAGGCCCTGACCAACGCACGCCGCCACGGCGGCCCGGATGCCGAGGCCGACGTCCGCGTCCGGTACCTGCCCGATGCCGTCGAGGTCGAGATCGTGAACTCGGGCAGGCCCGCCCTGACCTCGCAGAGCGGACTCGGACTTCTCGGGATGCGTGAGCGAGCCGTCGCGTCCGGCGGCTCGATCGAGATCTCACCGCGCCGCGAGGGCGGGTTCCGGGTACGCCTGACCGTGCCGCGTCCCGAGGCGGTGAGCGCGTGAGTACTCGGGTTCTGCTGGTCGATGATCATGCGCTCATGCGCGCCGGGTTCCGCCTCATCCTCGACAGCGCCCCCGACCTGGAGGTCGTCGGTGAGGCCGCCAGCGGCGAGGAGGCGGTGCGGGCGGCATCCGATCTCAGGCCTGACGTCATCTGCATGGACGTACAGATGCCCGGAATGGGAGGTCTCGCAGCGTCACGCCAGATCGTCGCCGATCCCGGGCTCCAGTGCGCCGTCGTGATCGTGACCACCTTCGATCGAGATGACTATCTCTTCGAAGCCCTGCAGGCGGGGGCCAGCGGCTTTCTGCTCAAGAACGCAGCACCCGAGGAGCTGCAGGCCGCCGTGCGGGTCGCGGCGGCAGGCGACGCACTCCTGGCCCCCGAGGTGACGCGCCGCGTCATCGCACGGTTCGCCGCTGCAGCGCCGACACCGACACCGACGGCGGCAGCTGACCTCACTGAACGAGAGTCGGAGGTGCTGCGTCTCATGGCGCAGACGATGAGCAACGCTGAGATCGCGGCGCACCTGATCATCGGCGAGGCAACGGTGAAGACCCACGTCTCCAATGTGTTGCTCAAGCTCGGCGTCCGCGACCGCGTAGCCGCCGTCGTCTATGCCTACCGCCACGGGCTGTCCTGAACGGAGTCGAATCCCCCGTACGAGGGAGGGCGCGAACCCGCCTCGAGGCGGATGCGCGGCGAGGCGGAGCTTCCTAGCCTGGAGGAACCGAGTGAGAGGAGCAACATGCTCGAGTTGTCGCACGTGACCAAGAGTTATGGCGCGCACCGTGTTCTGAACGACCTGTCGTTTGCTGTCAGGCCCGGCCGGTTGACCGGCTTCGTCGGAGGCAACGGTGCGGGAAAGACCACGACGATGCGCATCATCCTCGGGGTGCTTGCCAAGGATGCGGGGTCGGTCACCATCAATGGTGCAGCGCTGACCTCTGCCGACCGACGCCGTTTCGGGTACATGCCCGAAGAGCGCGGGCTCTACCCGAAGATGAAGGTCGGTGAGCACATCACCTACCTGGCGCGGTTGCACGGCTTCGACAAGGGCGAGGCGGAGACCCGCGCTACGGCTCTGCTCGAGCAGCTGGGACTCGGGGAACGCCTGAACGACACTGTCGAGAAGCTCTCGCTCGGTAATCAGCAGCGGGCGCAGATCGCGGCGGCGCTGGTGCACGAGCCCGACGTGCTGATCCTCGACGAGCCCTTCTCGGGGCTCGACCCGCTCGCGGTCGACGTGGTAGCCGACGTCTTGCACCGCCGGGCAGCTGCCGGCGTCTCGGTGCTGTTCTCGTCCCACCAGCTCGACGTCGTCGAGCGCCTCTGCGATGACATCGTCATCATCGCCGGAGGCGAGATCCGCGCCGCCGGCAGCAGTGAACACCTGCGCCAGCAGCACTCGGGACACCGTTACGAACTGCGCACCGCCGGCGACCTCGGCTGGCTGCGCGACCAGCCGGACATCACGGTGGTCGAGTTCGACGGCGGGAACGCCCTTTTCGATGCGGCGGATGACGCGGCCGCACAGCGCATCTTGCAACGCGCAGCGAGCGAGGCGAGCATCGAGAGCTTTGCCCCGGTTCGCCCGACGCTCGCGCAGATCTTCAAGGAGGTCATCCAGTGAACACCGCCGCTTCGACATCCACGCCCCGAGGCTTCCAGAACGTCTGGCTCGTCGCCGAACGCGAAGTGGGCTCCAAGCTGCGCAGCCGCGCCTTCGTGATCTCGACGGTCATCACCCTGCTGATCGCGCTCGCCGCCGTCATCTGGGGTGGGTTCTCTGCCGGCAATCCGTCCGCCACCAAGGTCGCAGTCACCTCCTCGACGGCGGCTGCAGTGGAGAAGGTTCCCGGGGTTGAGGTGACGCAGGTCGCCGACCAGGATGCCGCGGAAGCACTCGTCCGCAGCGGTGAGGTCAGCGCGGCTGTTGTCGATGACGCCTCCTCGCCCACCGGCTTGGTCGTCATCGCCGAGGACTCGCCACCGACGTCGCTGCTGATGGGCCTGTCGGAGTCGCCGTCAGTCAAACTGCTCGACCCGGCGACTGTCGACTTCGCCCTGCGGTACTTCGTCTCGATCGGGTTCGGAGTCGTCTTCCTGCTGGCGGCGTCTTTGTTCGGCGGAACCATCGCCCAGAGCGTCGTCGAAGAGAAGCAGACCCGCGTCGTGGAGCTGCTTCTGTCCGCTATGCCGGCGCGAACACTCTTGGCGGGCAAGATCATCGGAAACACCATCTTGGCGATGGCGCAGATCTTGCTGCTGGCCACGATCGCCGTGGTCGGCCTGATCGTCACCGGGCAGAGCGAGGTCCTCCAGGGCCTTGGCGCCCCGATCGCCTGGTTCGCGATCTTCTTCCTCTTCGGGTTCGTGCTCCTCGCGTCGCTGTTCGCGGCGGCGGGTTCGCTCGTCTCGCGGATGGAAGACATCGGCTCGACGACCGCGCCGCTGACGATGCTCATCATGGCCCCGTACTTCCTCGTGATCTTCTTCAACGACAACCCCGTCGTGCTGACCGTGATGTCGTATGTGCCGTTCTCGGCGCCGGTCGGGATGCCGCTTCGCCTGTACCTCGGGGAGGCGCAGTGGTGGGAGCCGATCCTGTCGCTGGTCATCCTCATCGCCACCTGCGTCGCCGCGATCGTGTTGGCGGCGAAGATCTACGAACGCTCGATCCTGCGGATGGGCGCTCGCGTCTCGTGGCGCGAGGCGCTCAAGACCCCCTGATCTAGAAACCGCCTGAGAATCGGCGTCGGTCCTGCTCCGCTTTCGGGGCGGGATCGACGCCGATTGCACGATGGGCGCGACCGCACGGCGCTACTCCCGGTCAGCGGCGCGGCCGTGGTGGCCGGCCAGCGCATCGGCGGCGCGAACGAGCGCGAGGTGCGAGAGCGCCTGCGGCGTGTTCCCCGCCTGCCGCTTGCCGTCCACGTCGTACTCCTCCGAGAGCAGTCCGACATCGTTCGCGAAGCCGCACAACCGGGTCATGAGCGCCATCGCGTCATCGACACGGCCGCTGTTCGCGTACTGCTCCACGAGCCAGAACGAGCACGCCAGGAACGGATGCTCGGTGCCGGCGAGTCCGTCCACACCACTTTCCGTGCGATAGCGGTGCAGCAGCCCATCCACCATGAGCGTGCGCTCCATCTCGGCCACGGTCCCGAGCATGCGCGGATCGTCGTGGGCCACGTATCCGACCTGCGCGAGCAGCAGGAGCGACGCATCCACCTCTGTCGTGCCGTAGTGCTGCACGAAGTGTCCGCGCTCGGCGTCGAAGCCGCGCTCGTCGATCTCGTTCCGCATCCGATCGCGCAATCGCTCCCACTTCTCGAGATCGCCCGACAGCCCGAACTCACGCACGGCGCGCGCGCCGCGGTCGAAAGCCGCCCAGATCATGACTCGCGAATGCGTGAACAATTGCGGCTCGCCACGGATCTCCCAGATGCCGTTGTCAGGCTTGTCGAGGTGACGCTCGGCGAACGCGAGCATCGCCTTCTGCAGCGCCCACGAGAAGTCGGTCTCTTCGACCCCGGCGACACGCGCCGCCTCAAGGGCCACCATCACCTCTCCGATGACATCACCCTGGTACTGCACCTGTGCCCCGTTGCCGATCCGCACGGGGGCCGCGCCCTGGTACCCGGGAAGGGAGGTCAGCTCACGTTCTGTGAGATCGCGTTCCCCTGCGAGCCCGTACATGATCTGCAGTTCTTTCGGGTCACCCGCGATCGCCCGCAACAGCCACTGCCGCCACCGGGCAGTCACCCGCAGGAAACCGTGCGAGATGAGGGCCTCGATCGTCAACGCCGCATCGCGTAGCCATACATAGCGGTAGTCCCAGTTGCGTACTCCCCCAAAGTCCTCGGGAAGGGAGGTGGTAGCCGCCGCGACGATGCCGCCCGTGTCTTCGTGCGTGAGCGCCCGAAGCACCATGAGCGAGCGCACCACCTCGTCTTCGAAGGGCCCGTCGTGGTCGACGCGGCCTGCCCACTCGCGCCACCAGTGCAGCGTGTGGGTGAGCAGTCGGTCGACATCAGCGGGGTCGGGAGCCTCGAGATGAGACGGAAACCAGGTCAGGGTCAGATCCAGGCCACTGCCCGATTCGACGGTGAACGATCCGCGATGGACATGGTCGTCGGGGTTCATCTCGACGCCGCGCACCAGCACGGCATCCGGGCCCGCGATCGCCAGCAGTGCCGGCGCAACATGGCTGCCCACCTGGCGGACCCAGGGCAGCGCACGGGCATAGTCGAAGCGCATCCGCAGTTCCGTCGTGAAATCAACGTGTCCCGAGGCGCCCTCGATGCGACGCACGAGCTCCACCCGACCGCCGTCGATCGGCATGAACTCGCGCACCTCCGCCACACCGGTGGGCGTCTCCCAGCGGGTGACGAGCACGAACGTGTCGTCTTCGTAATACCGGGTCACCGTAGCGTCGGGGTCCGTAGCGCGGATGGTCCAGTGGCCGTGCTTCTGTTCGCCCAGCAGCGCGCCGAAGATCGACGGAGAGTCGTATCTCGGCAGGCACAGCCAGTCGATGCTTCCCTCCCGGGAGACAAGCGCAGCCGTGCGGCAGTTGCTCAGAATCGCGTAGTCCTCGATCGGGGCAGCCATGACCCGATTCTGTCAGTCCGCGATGCCTTGCCCGCGGTATAGCGAGGATTCGATACGAATCCGCTCGGAGTTGGACCAGCACCTGGTCGCGGTTCACGAGGCGTCGATAGGGTGGCGGCATGGCCGACCAGACGACGACCCTCCTCATCCTCGGCGCCTCGGGCGACCTCACCTCCCGCCTGCTGCTTCCCGCGCTCGGGCAGCTTCTGTCCAGGCAGCCGCAGCGGCGCGTCCGTCTTCGCGGCGCAGGCATGGATGACTGGACCGACGCGCACTGGCAGCAGGTCGTGCGCGACGCCTTCGCCTCGAGCGACTCTGCGGCGGCATTCGAGAAGGTCGCCGAGACTACCTACACGAAGGCCGATATCACCGCGCCCGATGACCTCACAGCGCTGCTCTCGGAAACGGAGGGCCGCATCGCTCTCTACTTCGCGGTGCCCCCGGCGATCGCCGCGAAGGCGTGTGAGTCACTGTCGGCCGTCGACCTGCCGCCCGGCCTCATCCTGGCCCTCGAGAAGCCCTTCGGCAGCAACGCAACGAGCGCCCACGAGCTGAACGCGAAGCTCGCGGCCCTCGTGCCCGAAAGCCAGGTGTTCCGGGTCGACCACTTCTTGGGACGGTCGATGTCGCTGAACATCATCGGCGCACGATTCGCGAATCGGGTCCTCGAGCCGGTGTGGTCTGCCGAGCACATCGAGTCGATCGACATCACCTATGACGAGAAGCTGGGGCTCGAGGGTCGCGCCGGGTACTACGACAAGGCCGGCGCGCTTCGCGACATGATCCAGAGCCACCTGCTGCAGTTGATGGCCCTGGTCACGATGGAGCCGCCGGCAACCCTCGGCGAGCAAGACCTCCGCGGAGCTACCACGTCGGCGCTTCTTGCCACCCACATCTGGAACGACGACCCTGTCGGGTCATCTCGCCGTGGCCGCTACACGTCGGGCTCGATCGATGGGCGAGATCTCCCCGACTACGTGGACGAACCAGGCGTCGTACCCGACCGCGACACCGAGACCCTTGCTGAGGTCGTGCTCGAAGTCCGCAACAACCGCTGGGCCGGCGTGCCCATCACGTTGCGCTCTGGCAAGGCTGTCGGTGACCCTGTCAAGGAGATCTTGATCCGCTTCCGCCCGGTTCGGCACCTCCCTGACGGATTCACGGGCGCGACCCACGGGTCGCGGCTGCGGTTCACGCTCGGGCCCGACCGGATGTCGCTGGGGCTGAACGTCAATGGAAGCGAAGACCCGTTCGCGCTCACGTGGGCAAAGCTCAGCGCCGATCTCGGCGAGGGGGCGCTTCTGGCCTACGCAGAAGTCCTCTCGGAGATTCTCGACGGCGACCCGACCCTGTCGGTGCGTGGGGATGCTGCCGAGCAGTGCTGGCGCATCGTGCAGCCGGTGCTTGACGCCTGGGCAGCCGGTGATGTCCCGCTGCAGGACTACGCGGCAGGTTCGCACGGGCCTGACGGCTGGCCCGACCACGACTACTGAGGCATCGCCGCGCTACCGCTCCACAAGCACGCCGTCGGCATCCGCCCACACGTGTTTGCCCGGGGTGAACGTTACGCCGCCGATCTCGACCGGAACATCGACCTCGCCGACACCGTCCTTGGCGCTCTTACGTGGGTTGGAGCCCAGCGCCTTGAGGCCGATGTCGAGCTGGCCGATCGCCTCCCGATCGCGGACCGCCCCGTAAACAACGACTCCGGTCCAACCGTTCTCGACAGCGGACGCCGCGATGAGGTCTCCGACCAACGCAGACTCCAACGAGCCTCCGCCGTCGATGACCAACACGGCTCCGTGCCCTGTGGTTGCGAGGATCGCCTTCACCAGGGCGTTGTCGCGATGGCAGCGGACCGTACGGATGGGCCCGTCGAACTCGATCCGGCCGCCGATGTCCTGCAGCTGGATGCCGAGCGAATCGAGCTCGTCGCCGCGTTCATCGAACAGGTCAGCTGTTGCAATCGTCATGCCCTGACGGTATCTGCGCGCATCGCCGGGTGAGTGGGTCGGCAGCCGGAAAGATTCCGCAGACTTCCGAGCGGCGCAACCGCGGGTCCGTCACGACCGGATCGGACGATACTCGAAGGATGACGACCCACCCCGCAAAGCATCGCCCCGTGCGCGTCGGCGTGCAGCTCGCGCCCCAGCATGCCTCCTACTCCCAGATCCGCGATTCCATCCTTCGCGCCGAAGATCTGGGAGTCGACGCGATCTTCAACTGGGATCACTTCTTCCCGCTCACCGAACCGCTGGAGGCCGCACACTACGAGGCGTGGACGATGCTCGCCTCGATCGCCGAACTCACGGATCGCGTGGAGTTCGGCCCGCTGGTCAACTGCAGTTCGTACCGCAACCCCGACCTGCAGGCCGACATGGCCCGCACCGTCGATCACATCAGTGCGAAAGGCGGGACGGGTCGGCTGATCTTCGGCACGGGCTCCGGCTGGGCCGAGAAGGACTACCTCGAGTACGGCTACGAGTTCGGCACTGTCGGATCACGGCTGAACGATCTGCGCGACGACCTCGGCCGCATCCGTCGCCGGTGGGAGTTGTTGGATCCGGCCCCGACGCGTGACATCCCGATCCTCATCGGCGGACAGGGCGAACAGAAGACACTCCGGCTCGTAGCCGAGCACGCCGCCATCTGGCATACGTTCACGCCGATTGAGAAGATCCCGCACAAGCTCGACGTACTTCACGATTGGTGTGCCCGCGTCAATCGGGATCCCGCCGACATCGAGATCGCGACGGGCTTCACGCCGCGCGGATTCGGGCCGCTGCTGGAACAGGATGCCCTGGAGCGGCTGCATCCGCTCGGGGTGCGATTCATCATCCCGTCGATTGACGGGCCGGACTACGACCTCTCCCCCGTGAAGCCGCTGCTGGAGTGGCGAGACCGGATGAACGGAGCCTGACGCGGCGCGGGGAATACCAACCGGAACTCGGTGTTGACGGAAAAGGACGACGGGGTCCGTTCCCACATTCCTCAACACCGGGAGAAATCATGACCACCATCGCCCCGTCCAGTGCCCTGCTCGATGTCCTCGCGAACCGCCGCAGCACTCGGGTCTTCGACGATCAGCGCCCCGTCGACGAGTCAGCGTTGTCGGCAGCCCTCGAGGCTGCGCGCTGGGCCCCGTCGGCGGCAAACACCCAGCCATGGCGAATGATCGTCGCACGGCGCGGAACTGACACGTTCTCGCAGATCTCGGATGCGCTCACGGGGTTCAACCGGGTCTGGGCGGTCACGGCGGGAGCCTTCGTGGTCTTCCTTGCCGATACCGAGCACGACGGCGTGGAGTTGCCGTGGGCCGAGTATGACGCGGGCCAGGCCGCTGCTTACTTCACCGTGCAGGCACACGCCGACGGCCTGATGACCCATCAGATGGGAGGGTTCGATCGCGCCGCCATCGCTGCCGCGTTCTCGCTCCCTGAGACGGTTCGCCCGCTCACCGTCATGGCCGTCGGGAACCTCGGCGATCTCGACGCGGCAGACGAGGCGGTCCGCGAACGCGAGGCCGCGCCACGCACCCGCCGGCCGCTGTCGGAGACAGTTCTGGCCGACGCCTGATCGCACGGGGCATAGGCGCGGGGCTCGAGGTCATCATCTGATCTCGAGCCCCGCGGTGTTTCTCGGCGTCAGTCGTCCATCAGTTCGGCTTCGATGATGTCGTCATCCTCGCCCGGACGCGACGTCGGGGCGGCGGCCGGTCCATTACTGGTCAGGACCAGCGAGTCCCCGTCGACCGCAACATCCACCCGGACGAGGTCTCCGTCACGTACCCCGCCCGACAGCAGCGCCATCGCCAGGCGATCCTGAATCTCGGACTGGATGAGACGGCGCAGCGGACGAGCACCGAACACCGGGTCGTAGCCCCGCTCGGCAAGCCACCCTCGTGCGTCCGGGGTGACCGCGAGGGTGAGTCGACGCTCGTGAAGGCGCTGCTGCAGTCGGTCGACCGTCAGTTCGACGATCTGGGCCAGATCGTCCTGCGAGAGCGCCTGGAAGATGACGATGTCATCGAGCCGGTTGATGAACTCGGGCTTGAACGCCTGGCGCACCAGAGCGAGTACCTGTGAGCGCTTCTGCTCCAGCGGCATCGTCGGGTCGATGAGGATCGGCGAACCGAGATTCGAGGTCAAGATGAGGATGACGTTCGTGAAGTCCACGGTGCGACCCTGGCCGTCAGTAAGGCGACCGTCATCCATCACCTGCAGCAGGATGTCGAACACTTCCGGATGCGCCTTCTCGACCTCGTCGAGCAGGACGACGCTGTACGGACGTCGCCGTACAGCCTCCGTCAGCTGTCCACCCTGCTCGTAACCGATGTATCCGGGAGGGGCACCCACCAACCGGGCAACCGAGTGCTTCTCGCCGTACTCCGACATGTCGATGCGCACCATGGCGTGCTCGTCGTCGAAGAGGAATGCGGCGAGCGCCTTCGCGAGCTCGGTCTTGCCGACTCCCGTGGGGCCGAGGAACAGGAACGAGCCTGTCGGTCGGTTCGGGTCGCTGATCCCGGCGCGCGATCGGCGCACCGCATCGGCGACCGCCTTCACTGCCTCCTTCTGCCCGATCAGGCGCTTGCCGAGCTCGGCCTCGAGGTGCACGAGCTTCTCACTCTCGCCCTGCAGCAGGCGCCCCACCGGAATACCGGTCCACCCGGCTATGACAGCCGCGATGTCTTCCTCGGTGACCTGCTCGTTGACCATCCGGTCTTCGCTGGGTTCCATGCTCTCGGCCTCGATGATCCCGCGCTCGAGCGCCGGGATCTCGGCATAGAGCAGCCGCGACGCGCGCTCCAGGTCACCCTCGCGCTGAGCGCGCTCGGCCTCGATGCGCGCCGCATCCAGGCGGGTCTTCAGTTCACCGACACGGTTGAGGATCGAGCGCTCGGTCTCCCACTTGGCCTGCAGCTCCGAGAGCTTGTCCTGCTCGCGCTTCAGGTCCGCGCGCAGTTTCTCGAGGCGCTCGCGCGACGCGTCATCCTTCTCCTTCTTGAGAGCGAGCTCCTCAAGCTTGAGCCGGTCGACATGGCGGCGCAGCTCGTCGATCTCCAGCGGTGCCGAGTCGATCTCCATCCGCAACCGGGATGCTGCTTCGTCGATGAGGTCGATGGCCTTGTCGGGCAACTGCCTGCTCGGGATGTAGCGGTGCGACAGGGCAGCCGCCGCGATCAGCGCGCTATCCGAGATCGCGACCTTGTGGTGCGCCTCGTATCGCTCCTTGAGTCCGCGAAGGATCGCGACGGTGTCTTCGACGTTGGGTTCGCCGACGTAAACCTGCTGGAAGCGGCGCTCGAGCGCGGCATCCTTCTCGATGAACTCGCGATACTCGTTGAGGGTCGTCGCCCCGATCATGTGCAGCTCGCCGCGAGCGAGCATCGGCTTGAGCATGTTGGATGCCGCGACCGATCCTTCGCCACCGCCCGCGCCCATGAGCACGTGGAGTTCGTCGATGAAGGTGATGATCTGACCTTCGGAGTCGGTGATCTCTTTGAGCACCTTCTTGAGACGGTCTTCGAACTGCCCGCGGTACATGGCGCCGGCGACGAGCGCCGAGATATCGAGCGCGATGAGCTCCTTGCCCCGGAGGCTCTCGGCAACATCCCCTGCAACGATGCGTTGAGCGAGACCCTCGACGACGGCAGTCTTGCCGACGCCCGGTTCGCCGATGAGGACGGGATTGTTCTTGGTGCGGCGGGTCAGGACCTGGCTGATACGCCGGATCTCGGCATCCCGCCCGATGACGGGGTCGAGTTTGCCCTGGCGGGCACGGTCGGTGAGGTTGATGCCGAACTGTTCGAGCGCGCTCTGCTGCTCGTCCTGGTCGGCCATCGGGGTGGTCTGCATGATGCCTCCTGTGCGGCGACGTGGGTGGCGGTTCGTCCGCCGAAATCTGCGTGAGCTCAAACTTGAGCCGTTCTGACTCAATTTTATCACCGCGTGGTCGATTCGGGAAGAGCTCCGCCGATAAGCGGGGCCTCGGGATAGCGTGGGTTCTCATGCGGAGCCGACGATGACAAACGTGAGGGTGTTTCTGACCCAGATGACCCGCGCGGTGTGGTTCCGGGCCTCGCTGTTCAGCCTCGCCGCCGTGCTGCTCGCCCTCGCGGCGGGGTTCCTCGAGCCGCTGCTTCCCGATCTCGCCGTCAACCTGGGCCAGGGGTCGGTCGACGAAATCCTGCAGATCGTCGCGAGCTCGATGCTCGCCGTCACGACGTTCTCCCTGACTGCGATGGTCACGGCCTACGGTTCGGCGTCACGGGTAGCTACGCCCCGTGCAACTCAGCTCCTGGTTGCCGACCCCACGTCGCAGAACGTGCTGTCGACCTTCATCGGCGCGTTCGTCTTCTCGATGGTGGGAATCATCGCGATCTCAACCGGCTACTACGGCGACCAGGGCCAGGCGATTCTGTTCGCGGGCACGCTGGTGGTCATCGTGATCGTCGTGGTCGTGCTCCTGCGGTGGATCTCACATCTCGGATCGTTCGGGCGTATGTCGGACATCATCGACCGCGTCGAATCGGCGGCCCAGCGCACGACGTCCCAGTACGCGAATCGTCCGAGCCTGGGTGCCCGCCGGCAGGACCCGCGAACGGTGACCGGCGCCTCGGTGAGGCCAGAGCGCGCGGGATACGTTACGCACATCGACCTCGGCCGCCTGGAAGCGGTGGCCGAAGCTCGAGAGCTCACGATTCATGTCCGCGCACTGCCGGGGACAGTCGTCGACGCGGCCAGCCCCCTCGCGCTGGTTGCCGGCACCGTTGATGAAGAGGTCCGTTCGAAAGTCGCCAACGCATTCCACATCGAGTCCCACCGAAGCTACGACCAGGACCCGCGACTGGGGATGATCGCCCTATCTGAGATCGCGAGCCGCGCGCTCTCACCCTCGACCAACGACCCAGGTACCGCTATCGACGTCCTCGCTGCCCTCAGTCGCGTGTTCGAGAACATGCTGCAGACCGAGGCCGACGACGACACACCATACGGCCATGTCACCGTCGAGCCCGTCACCCTCGGCGACCTCGTCGAGGACGCGTTCCGCCCGATCGCTCGCGACGGTGCCGGAGTGGTGGAGGTCGGCATCCGGCTCCAGAAGACCCTCGCCTCGCTCGCCGACCTCGCCGGTCCCGCGCGCGGTCGTCCGTTCACGGATGCCGCGACCGACGCTCGCGCGCGAGCAAAGCGCGTCCTCTCCCGCTCCGACGCTGTGGCCTTACGGAGGGCAGCGTCAGCCGCGCCGCGCCGCTGACGACAGCCGCCACTGACGCGGCGGGAGCCGATCGGACTCAGTCGCCGAGGCTGGGGTACAGCGTTCGGAGGTGACTGAGCACGTCACCGGTGATCTCGGTTTGCGAACTCGTCGTGCCTGCGCCGTTGACAGTCACCCAGAGTGGGGACGCGAAAGCGTAGACGGTCGTGAACATCCCGAGGGCGTCGTCGCGCTCCCACGTGTATGCCGGAGCTGTACCGATCAAGGTGCCCGTAAAGACACTGGTACCGAGGGCTGTGGTGAGGGTGTCGCGGGATGCCTGCGGCAGCGCGGCAACAACGACGGTGAAAGCTCCGTCGCTCTGCGGAATCCCCCAGATGCATCCGATCTTCTGTGTCGCTTCGGTCAGCGCGGTCTCTGCGACAGGGCCCGCCATGATGCCCGCGAATTCCGTGGGTCCGAGTTCAGCGATGAACTGCGCGTCTGCCCCGAACTGGGCCTGCGCGACGGCCAGATCGAGCAGGTCGGTGCACGCGAGAGCGTCGAGGTCGATCTCCTCGGCGGGCGCCTCTGTCATCGGTGGCCCGTCGGAGGTGGCATCCGGGGACGGCTCCGTCGATGCGGATGCCGAAGGCGTCGGGTCGGGCTGGCTAGCCGGGGTGCACCCGACCAGAGCAACGCTCAGCGCAGCAACGCCGGCCCATACCGAGATCCGCGACGCGGCCATCTGTCCCCCAGCCCTCGACATGGCCAGAGTGTATCGGAGCCGCAGCACGCCACAGGGCGCCGTTGCCCGATCGTTGCGTCCGCAGACGAGGACAGCCTCAGCCGGTCGGAGCGAGGTCCTGCGATACCGAGGGGAAGCGCGCGCGGTACGCGGTCGGGGTGATCCCCAGGACCCGCGCAAAGTTCTGACGCAGTACCGCTGCGGAACCGAATCCGCTCTCCCACGCAATCCGGTCAAGGCCCAGGTCGGTGCGCTCGAGCAGCCGCTGCGCGTGGATGATGCGCTGGCGGGCAAGCCACGCCGCCGGTGTCGCGCCAAGGTCCGCCTTGAAGCGCCGGGCAAACGTCCGAGGCGACATGTGCGCTCGCGCGGCGAGCTGTTCCACCGACAGATCGGCGCGGAGGTTCTCGAGCATCCAGTCGGTCACCGGAGCAAGGGAGTGAGACGCCGCCACCGGCAGCGGCTTGTCGATGAACTGCGCCTGGCCGCCGTCCCGCTGCGGTGCGACCACCATTCGCCGGGCGATGCGGTTCGTCGCCTCTGCGCCGAGTTCCTGGCGCATGAGGTGCAGGGAGGCATCCAGCCCCGCCGCCGTCCCGGCGCTCGTGATGATGCGGCCGTCTTGGACGTACAGGACATCGGGGTCCACGTCGATCTGGGGATACATCCGAGCCATGGTCTCGGCGTACATCCAGTGGGTGGTGGCACGACGACCGTCGAGCACTCCCGCCGCCGCCAGGACGAACGACCCGCTGCACACACTCATGAGCCACGCGCCGCGCTCGGCTGCGCGTCGAACGACGGCCGATACCCGGGTGTCGGCCTCGTGCCATCTCTCGCGCGGCACCGGTGTCACGATCACAAGATCAGCGGTCTCCGCGAACGATAGATCCTCGTCGACCGTGATCGAGAACCCGAGGTTGCTCGGCACGAGCCCCGGCTCCGCAGCCACGATGCGGAAATCGAACCCCCGGATGCCATCGCCGGAGCGGTCGAGACCGAAAGCCTCACATGCCAGCCCGAATTCGAATGGCGCGAAGCCCGGCTGGACGACGGTGGCAACGGTGCGGATCATGATGACTCGACTTTCGGCAGCGCACCCAGGGTGGCATGAATCCTACGACGTATGTTCATTCCGCCACTCGTGGCGGGAATTATTCGATCATAGCTTTTCTGACATGATTATTCTCCTCTTCATGTCAGCGATTGCCGTGTGGGGCGTGGTTTCCGCGCTCCGCGCCGTCCGCACCGACGGCTTTCGCCGCGTTCCCACCGACTATCGACGCCTGCCGTGACGGTGCCAGCGCGGGTTCAGCGCTCGGCGTGCCGGGCTCTCGCTGCCTCGTACACCTCGAGCATGGCCGCGGTCCGCGACGACTGGCGGAATCTCTCGGCGATCGACGGGTCGGGCACTGGCGCTGCGCCGTCGCGGATGTCGGCGACGGCGCTGCGCAAGACCTCAGCGAGGGTTGCGGTCTCGTCATCCGGAACTGCCCACACACCAGAGCCGAGTTCTGCCACGAGGTCCGGGTCGCAAACGATCGATGGGGTTCCGAGTGTCGCAGCCTCGAAGATCGTCATTCCCTGCGTCTCGAACCCGATCGAGGTCTGGACGAGGGCGTCGGCCGACCGGATGCGTCGCAGCGTTTCACGGTAGGGCAACGACCCGAGGAAGAACACCGACGCACGGGCACGCTCGGCCACCCGCTGAGCGGCAGCCCGTTGCGCGCCGTTGCCGATCACTTCGATGTCGGCGTCGATTCCCGACGCGACCACCGCCTCCAAGAACGGAATCAGACGCTTCTCGGGACTCATCCGCCCCACCCACACCAGGCGCGGAGACCTGGACTCGGGAAGCCCGCGCGGGGAGCTGAGTGCCAGGGCCAGTTCGTCGTCGTCGATGCCGTTCCAAACGACATCGACATGGGGGGCGACGCGGTGGGCCTCAAGGCGGCGCGCGAAGTGGGCCGAGGGCGCCGTGACGGCATCCGCCGACGCCGCCAGCATGCGTAGGTACGCCCAGCCGTCGGCGCCCGCATCCGCAGGTTCCGAGAGCGCACGACGGCCCCACCGGTTCAGAACGCGCAGCACGAGGTCCGGGAATGGGGCGACCGCGCGGATGCCGACATCGACCCGGTTGTGGAACGTGAACACCACGGGAAGACCGTGGCGCCGGGCAAAGCGTAGGCCGAGGAACGCGCCCCAAAAGTCACCCTGCACGTGCACGATGTCGACCGGTAGCCGCCCGGCCATCACCGCGTCGACGGCGCGATCGGCCCTGGCACTCGGCCACGTCATCGAGTACTCGCGACCGAGGGTCACTGGGATGGATGGAAGGTCGGCGTATCCCGGGTCCTCAGAATGCTGGGCCGAGCGCCGGCCGTGTCTGCGGGGCGCGACGATCGTGACGGTGTGACCGGCTTTCTCGAGGAACCGGCGCTGTAGCCGCATCGACACCTGTGCGCCGCCGAGCGTTTCGGCGTGCTGGTCGCCGAACATCACGACGTGCATTGCTACTCCGGGACGGGTTCGCCGCGGTACAGCGCTTCGAAAGTGTCGAGTGTGCGGTTGATGTCATGGATGGCGACGGCATCGAGAGAGGCTTGCTGCATCCGGCGGCGCTCCTCAGACTCCGCGGTGAGCACATCAGTGAGGCGCGCTGCCAGCTCATCGTCATCGCCCGGCGTGAAGAGATAACCGTTCTCGCCGTCGTGCACCAGGTGCGGGAGTGCCACGGCATTGGCCGCGACGATCGGAAGACCCGAGGCCATCGCCTCCATTGTGGCGATCGACTGGAGCTCGGCGATCGAGGCGATAGCGAAGACTGTTGCCCGCGAGTACAGCGCCCGCAACTCCTCCTCGGAGGTGTGACCGTGGAAGGTCACGCGATCCCCGAGACCAAGCTCCGTAGTCAGCGCTTCCAGGCTCTTGCGCTGGTCGCCGCCGCCGACGATGTCGAGGGTCGCCCCCAGTGCGGGGTCGAGCTTGGTCATGGCTCGCAGCAGGACATCGATCTGCTTCTCGTTGGTGAGTCGACCGACGAACAACACGCGCTTGTCGGGACGGGCACTGAAGTCAGGCGTGTAGTTGTGCATGTCGATGCCGCACGAGATCGGGATGACGCCGGTGATCCCCGTCGCCCGCTCCAGATAGTCGGCAGCGCGGCGCGTAGGAGTGGTGATGACACGGGTGAGTTGGAACGTTCGGTTCGCGTCTGCCCACGCCCACCGAATGATCGTGTCGTTCCACGACTTCGGCATCGCCGAGTAATCGAGGATGTTCTCCGGCATGACGTGGTTGGTCGCGACGACGGGAATTCCACGCTCGCGCGCGATCCGGGTCAGCGCGCGACCGATCACGATGTGCGACTGAATGTGGACGACATCCGGCTTCACGTCATCGAGCACGATGCGGGAGTAGTGCTTGGCGCGCCATGGCCACACGAAACGCAGCCAGTCGTGCGGATACCACCGGTACGAGCGAATGCGGTGAACGGTCATCTCCTGACCTTCGATCACCTCACGGAACACGCCGTGCTGCGCCCACGTCTTGCTTGGGGCCATGACGTGAACGTCGTGCCCGCGAGCAACCAGACCTGCCGCGAGCCGCTCCGCGAAACGCGCGGCGCCGTTGACGTCAGGAAAGAAGGTGTCAGCACCGATGAGCACGGTGAGGCGGCCGTCGCCACCGGGATGGTCGCCGGTCGGCGAGCCGTCGGACGCGTCGAGGGAAGTCACAGAGGGGCTGCCTTTGCTGAACGGCGGTCGCACCGCGGGATGCGGCGACACAACTGTACCTGAGCGACCCGAGCTGTCCCGGGAGGCGCTCCCGGGTGCTCCGGCGAGGGAGCGCGTGTCGTATGGACGATGATGGAGCCGGGAACATCTCGCAGGAGGTTCGACATGGGCAACGCGATCAGCGCGGTGCTTCCTCTCGCACTCGGCATCGCTCTCAGCCCGATCCCGATCATCGCGACGATTCTCTTGCTGCTCTCACCCCGGGCGCGAGCATCTTCAGTCGGGTTTGCCGCGGGGTGGATTCTGGGCATCCTCACCGCGGTCATCGTCTTCCTACTCTGCGCTGCGGTGATCTCGACGCCTGTCGTGGGAGGCGTTCGCCCCGTACAGGGCGGGATCCATCTCCTTCTCGGTGTCACGCTCATTGGCCTCTCCGCTCATCAGTTCCGGTCGCAGGCGAGGTCGCACGGGCGGCCGCCGGAGCTTCCACGCTGGATGCAGGGGATCGGTCGACTCGGGTTCTGGGACGCTCTCGGCCTCGGCATCCTGCTGGCCGCTGCGAACCCGAAGAACCTGGTCCTGGGTGCGGCTGCGGGTGTCGTGATCGGCACCTCGAACCTGGCAGTCGGCAACGCCGTGGGCGCGATCGCGGTGTACGTGCTCCTGGCGGCCTCGACGATCGTTGTCCCCGTCGTCGGATTCCTTGTGGCCCGCGACCGCCTCCGCCGACCGCTTGACTCACTCAGGTCCTGGCTGGAACGCGAGAACGCCGTCATCATGGGGGTGGTGCTCTTGATCCTCGGCGTCGTGGTCATCGCCAAGGGACTCGCGTACTTCTGACTTCTCCTGCATCCCTGTCATCAACCCGAAAGGATCCACCATGGCTGAGTTCCGCTACGGACCGGTCGAGCTCTACCTCGTCGGCTTCGAGGGCGATCGCCCGAGCCCCGATACCGCAGCCGCCTTGGCCGAGCTCGTTGAGGGCGGCCTCGTTCGTCTCCTCGACTTCGTGATCGTGTCGAAGTCGGAATCAGGCGAGGTGGAGGTCATTGAGATCGAAGAGCAAACCGAGGAGTACGGCTTCGGTGGTATCGACTTCGCAGAGATCGGGATCACCGGTGAGGAAGACATCGCGGAGCTTGTCGAGCTCGTCGAGCCGGGCACCTCGGCGGCGATCGTCGCCCTCGAACTCGTCTACGCGCGCCGGCTCGCCGACAAGCTCGCGTCGTCGGGTGGAGTGGTCCTGAGCGCCGAGCGCATCCCTGCACCCATCGTCAACGCCGTCATGGACCTGGCCGAAGAGGCCTGAGAGAAACAGGAGATCGACATGATTAGACGAGTCGGCCGACCCGGCCTCATCGGCCTCGCCGCACGTACCGCCGTCGTGGCCGGCACAGCTAGCGCCGTCTCGGGCGCGATGGCGGGCAACAGGCAGCGCAAAGCACAGTCTCAGTATGAGCAGGAACAGTACGAGGCAGCGCAACAGCAAGCGGCGATGCAGCAGGCGGCACAGCAGGCCGTCGCCGCGCAGCAGGCTGCAGCCCCCGCACCGGCAGCGGCTCCCGCGGTGGATGTCGTTGCCGAACTTCAGAAGCTCGCTGCGCTCAAGGATGCCGGCGTCCTCACCGACGAGGAGTTCGCCGCGGCGAAGGCCAAGCTCCTCGCCTGAACTCAGTCCGAGGGGTCGCTGGGCGGGTCTGAGGGCTCGACCGGCGACCCTTCGTCTGTCGAGCTGTCTGCGGCCGGGGGCTCGTCTTCGTGACGATCTCGCCCGACTGCGCTCTCTGGCGCCGCATCCCGATCACCGCTCAACCACCGGAGAACCTGGGCATTCGGATCGGCTTCGAGAATCAGTGCGCGCACCAAGAGCGTCAACGGGATGGAGAGGATCGCGCCGAGCGGCCCGATGATGAACGTCCAGAAGATGACGGAGAAGAAACTCAGCGTGAGGCTGAGGCTCACCGCGTCAGCGACGAACTTCGGCTGGATGAGAACCTGCAGCACCACGTTGACAACGCTGTAGATCGCGATCACCGCCAGAAGCAGGGGCCAACCCCCGACGACAAGGGCGAGCACGGCCGGCGGGATGAGTCCGAGGACGAACCCGATGTTGGGGACGAAGTTGGTGACGAAAGCGAGAATCGCCCACACTACGGGAGCTGGCACGCCGATGGCCGCGAGCGCTATCCCGTCGATGACTGCGACGATCGCTCCGAAGATGGCGTTGACGATGTAGTAACGCCGCGTCCCGATATTGAACGCGCGGATGCGTGCAAGCGTGTCGGTGACGGAGTCTTGGAACACCGCGCCCAGCCGCCGATAGCGAGCTGCGTCGGCTGCCATGAAGATCACGTAGGCGAGCACGAAGAACAGACCGAGCGCGACTCCGACGACCATTCCCGACACCGACGTCGCGACGCTCAGCAGCCTCGTCGGTTCAAGGAAGGACGACACGGTGTCGGCGGCACGCTGATCCCAGCCCATCGAGGCCAGCCACTGCTCGATGTCGGTCACCGTTGCCTGCAACTGCCCGAGATACTCGACGACCAGACGCGCGAACTGGCTTCCGGCGAACCACAGGAGCAGTGCCATCGCCGTAAGGATGACGTAGGCAAGCACGATGACAGCCGTGGTGGCAGTCCACAGGGGCCATCCGCGTCTGCGCAGCACGCCGTGCAGTGGGTGGCAGATGATCACGATCACGGCTGCGAGTACGAGCGGACCGACGATTTCGCGCGCCCACGAGAGGCCGACCAAGACAATCACCGTCGCGGCGAGGCCCACCAGCACCCGGAGCATGGGTGACAGCGCGGGCGGCGCGGGAGACGGCTGAGCGGAACTCACCGCGCCAGGCTACCGCGGGGCCTTCGAGCATCGGTTGTTGGCGATCACGCCTTCGGCGGTTCGGTGTGCTTGTGGCCGGGGATGACTTTTTCAACGTCTGCCGGAAGACCCTTCACCGCCGCCTCGAGCTGTCGCGAGAGGGCGCGGATCTGGCCCCGAGTGGCTGTCTCTTGATCGTCGTTGCCTCCGACGGCAGCGGCACGTTCGACGAACCACGATGCGGTGGTCGCCGTCACCACTCCGACGACTCCGATACCGACTGTCATCAATACGACGGCGATGACGCGGCCCGCCACGGTTACGGGGTAGAAATCACCGTAACCGACAGTCGTCACGGTAACGAAGGCCCACCAGATCGCGTCCCCGATGTTCAGGATGTTCGCCCCCGGCGCGGCCCTCTCGACATCCAGGACGCCCAGAGAACAGATCCAGATCAGAATCAGGACGGTGCCGCCGGCGAGGATGGAGGCCTGCGTGCGAAGTGCGTCACCCTTGGACATCTTCTGGATCTCGGTCATCGCCTGGATCAGCCGGAGTGGTCTGAGCACCGGCAGCACTACGACTGTGAGATCGAACAGGTGGCCACGAAACCACGGAGCCTTCCGCGGGGCGAGCGCGAGCCGCACGAGGTAGTCGACAGCGAAGATCACCCATGTCAGAGCCATGACTGTGCGCATGACGACGTACTCCGCGCCCTGCAGGTTCGCGATCACCTGCCATGAGTACGCGACGAGAAATGCGAGCGAGGCGATGACCAGCGGCCAGTACGTGATGCGCTGCCAACGCTGTTCGGTCATGTCGCCGAGCGTACTGAACTGAACAACCACCTCTGCGAGCGCTCGCCGAGAGTCCAAGCATCGCGCAGCATTCCCTCGCACTAGGGTGAGCCGCATGGTCACGAACCCGAACCCGTGGGCATTCGCTTCCAGCTCGCGCACGCTCGTAGCCCTGTCGATCCCCGCCGCACTCATCGGCATCCTGTCGGGAGTCATGCTGTGGGCGCTCGATGAAGTCGCGCACCTTGGGGTGCACTGGGTGTGGGAGGCGCTGCCGGAGTCTCTGGGCGCGACCGGCGACTCACCCTGGTGGATCTTCGGCGTTCTAGCCCTCACCGGATTCCTCGTGGGGCTTGTCGTCTGGAAGATGCCGGGCCACGGCGGCCAGGACTCCGCGACCGTCGAGCTCATCGCACCGCCGCAGCCGGTCCGTGCGGTGCCGAGCATCATCGTCGTCATCCTGCTCACGCTCATCGGCGGCGTAAGCCTCGGCCCCGAGAGCCCGATCATCGCGATCAACACGGCCCTGGCGGTGTGGATCGTCTCACGCCTGTGGCCCGCGATCCCTGCTCAGCTGGTCGTGATCCTGACTGCTGCCGGCACGATCGGCGCTCTGTTCGGGACTCCCGTGGCAGCTGCGCTCGTCTTCACCGGCGCCCTCGCCTCCGGCGGAGGAGCGCTGTGGGACAAGCTCTTCCTTCCCCTCGTCGCCGCCGCGACCGGCACAGTCACCTCTCTCGTCCTCGGCGGCGGGCTGGGCGCCGTCGCCAACATCGCTCCGTACACCGATCCACAGGCCATCGACCTGGTCTCGGCATCCGTCATCGCCGCAGTCGGGGCCGCGGTGGCGCTCGTCGGGATCATTGCGTTCAAGGCCCTACATCCGTTCCTGCGCCGACGGATGCCGAACCCGCTGCTTCTGAGCATCGCCGGGGGCCTGCTCCTCGGCGGGCTCGGCGCCCTCGGTGGCCCCTTGACCCTCTTCAAGGGCCTGGAGCAGAGCGCTCAACTCATCGCGCTGGACGGCACGATCGGCTGGGCAGGGCTCCTCGCCGTCGTCGGGATCAAGCTTGCGGCACTCGTGGTGGCCGCATCCTTCGGGTTCCGCGGTGGTCGCGTGTTCCCGGCGATCTTTCTCGGCGTCGCGTTCGGGATGCTGGCCCATACCCTCGTGCCGTCGATCCCATTCGGCCTCGCGATCGCCAGCGGGGTGCTTGGGTTCACGCTTGCCATCGCCCGCGACGGCTGGATCGCCCTGTTCGTCGCCGTCGCGATGGTCGGCGACATCGGCATCCTCGCGATCATGTGCGTGGCGATCCTGCCGACCTGGCTGGTCGTTGCGCGGGCACCGGAGATGATCATCGAGGATCACCCGGCGCCTCTTGTCACGTCGCGTTGATGTCGGTCTCCAAGGCTGCCGCGTTGCGGATGAAGAGGATGATCCACGTGAACACGAGGATGCCCGCGACCAGTTCGACCGCGGTCAGGGTGTAGTAGCGGACCACGAAGAACACCGCGAGCACGACGATCGCGGCGATGAAAAGCCAGCCGAGCGCGACGAACGGGCGAGGAATTCCGGGGATCCAGGCGGGAAGGCGGATCACGAGCACGCCGAACACGACAGCCATGCCCGAGGCGAACGCGGTGTGGATGAAGAAGAACTCGTTGACCGGAAAGACCCCGACAAAGGCGAGGAAGACCCCGACCAGGATGAGGCACAGCCGCACCCACCGGATGCCGTGAGCGTGCGAGGTCGGGATGCCACGGGTCGCGTACCGCGCAAGTGTCGTGACGATGAAGCCCGCCACGATGAGCGTGAGGTTGAACGTCATCGCCGACAGGTCGTTCGTCATTCCCAGCGCGGAAAGGTTGTCTCTCCACCAGTACGGGTCGCTGGCCGTCAGCATCGCCGCCAGCACTCCCTCGATGAGGAACACCGCGAGAATCAGGGCGAGCAGCGACAGATCCATATGCGTGGCCGAGTAGAAGACCAGGTACGCGGTCACCGAGGCCGCGGCAGCCGACAGGGCGAGCAGCGGCAACGCATACACTTCCGCGCCGATGAAGGCGTCCTCAAGAATCACCGCGAGCAGCGTCCACGACAGCAGCGCGATGATGCCGTGGGCGAAGGCAAGCGCCCCGGCATCCAGATAGTCGAGCACCCCGAGGCGGCGAGCGCCGGACTGGCGGGCGTGGAGGACATACCTGCCCGCCGCGAAGGCGAGGATTCCCGCGACCCCCGAGACGATCGCGGAGAACTGGCCCACCGAACCGGGGCCGGATATCGGCGCGCTCTGAAACCGGAAGACGGCCAACGCAACCAGCGCGACAACGACGAACGCGACGGCTCCGACGCCTAGACTGAGCGACTCGAGAGCTCGCTCGTGGTCGGACCCGGAATCCTCGGCGACGACGATGCGGTGAGCGCGGCGCGTGTCGGCCTGCGCCGCGGGCGTCTCAGGTGATGGTGTCGCTGTCACGGCATGAGAGTAGCGCAGCGACCGCACCGCGACTCAGTCGTCGCCGGCCGGGGTGTCGGATGCCGGTGGCAGCGCGTGGCGCGGGCGCCACAGCACGATCTCGGTGGCGCGCCGCACGCGCCGGCCGTGCCGGAGAGTGATCACCGAACCACCTGGCCCCGCAGCGAACACACGAGCCCCGGGCCTGCTGGCAAGTTCCGCTTCGACGCGGGCCTCGAGGTCGCGAACTCGAGTGTGGAGTTCGCGCACCCGGTTTTCGAGCTCAAGGATCCGCGCGATTCCCGGCAGGCTCATTCCCTCACCCGAGAGCCGGGCGATCTCACGCAACTGTTCGACGTGGCGTAGCGAATAGCGCCGAGACCCGCCCTGCGTGCGCGCCGGCACGACCAGGCCGAGCCGGTCGTACTGGCGCAGGGTCTGCGGATGCATGCCGGCGAGCTCGGCCGCTGCCGCGATCGCCAGGATCGGGGCCTCGTCGTCAATCTCGTCTTCGTGCATCCGGATGTCCTCGATGGCAGGTCAGCTAGCAGCGCGAGCGATCAGTTCGGCTCGCGGATTCTCTTTCGGTTCGGCCTCGCGGTACTTCTCCAACGCTTCCCGTGCCGCTCCGTCGACGTGTGTCGGCACCGCGATCTGCACCTCGGCGAGGAGGTCTCCGGTGCCCTTCTGGGTCTGCACGCCGCGGCCCTTCACCCGCAGGACCCGCCCCGAGGGCGTTCCCGGGGCTACGCGCAGCTTCACGGGGTCGCCACCGAGGGTCGGGACCTCGATCGTGGCTCCGAAGACCGCCTCGGTGTAGGTCACCGGGACGACGACCCGCAGGTTGAGTCCGTCTCGGGTGAACACCGGATGCGGGCGCACGGAGACCTGCACGACGATGTCGCCGCTCTCTCCGCCATCCGGCGAGGGCCGACCGCGTCCGCGAAGCCGGATCTTCTGACCATCGGCGACGCCAGCAGGGATCTTGACCTTGAACGGCTGACCGTCCTCGGACTGCAGCGTGATCGTCTCACCCTTGGTCGCGGTGACGAAGTCGATCGTCGTCCGCGCCGTGACGTCGGCGCCGCGCGTGGGACCGCCGTACCCGCGGTAGCCACCGGACGCCTGTCCGAACCGTCCCGAGCCGAACGAGCTGCCGCCGCCCTGACCGAACATCGAGAAGATGTCGTCGAAGTCGGCGCTCTCGTAGCTGTAGCCGCCGCGGCTCTGACCGAACCGGCTGAAGACGTCTTCGAATCCGCCCGCGCCCTGGCCGCCTGCCGTGAAGCGCGCACCCGAGCCCATGGCACGGATCTGGTCGTACTCCTCGCGCTGTTCGGGGTCCGAGAGCACGGCATACGCCTCGCTGATCTCCTTGAAGCGGGCCTCGGCCTTGGCATCGCCCGCGTTCGAGTCGGGGTGGTACTGGCGTGCGAGTTTGCGGTACGTCTTCTTCAGGTCCGCAGCGGAGACATCCTTCGAGACGCCCAGGACCTTGTAGAAGTCCTTATCGAACCAGTCTTGACTGGCCATCGGTTGTCCTCCGTGCTACTCAGCCGGCACGGCGACGACGACCTTCGCGGGGCGAAGCTCGATCGATCCGAGCCGATAGCCGACCTCCACGACCTCGAGGATCGTGGTCTCGGTAGCCCCGGGAGTGGGCTGCTGGAAGATCGCCTCGTGCTGTTGCGGGTCGAAGACCTCGCCGGCTTCGCCGTAGGAGGTGACGCCGAGCCGTTCGGCCACGGAACGGATCTTGTCCGCGATCGCTGAGAAGGGCGTGCCCTCCTCGAGGTCGCCGTGCTTCTCGGCTCGGTCGAGGTCGTCGAGCACCGGAATGAAGCCCTTTGCGACGGCCCCCTTGGCGCGTTCGATCTCGATCTCGCGCTGCTCCTCTGTGCGGCGGCGGTAGTTGGCGTACTCCGCCTGCAGGCGCTTGAGGTCGGTCAACAGTGCCGATTCCAGGTCGGCCAACACGACATCCTCGGCCGCAGCGGCATCGGCCGACTGCGCGGCCCCGAGGATGTCATCCACCGTGAGGTCATCCTGATCGGCACCGGCACCGGCGCCGGCGGCGCCGGAGGAGGTGTCCTCCGACGCTGCCGCGTCACCGTTGTCAGCGCTCGCGCTGTCAGGGGCGCCGTCAGGTCCGACTCCGGAGTCCTTCTCCGAAGGTGTGGGCTCTTCGTCGTCCTTGCGTGCCATGATCTCTTCCGTTTACTTCTTGTCGTCTTCGTCCTCGACGACCTCGGCGTCGATGACGTCCTCGTCGGGGTTGGGGACCTCACCCGAGCCGGGCTCGCTCGCCGCCGGGTCGGGGTGCTCGCCGGCGGCCTGCCCTGCCTGGTAGATGGCTTCACCGAGCTGCGACTGGCTCTGGTTCAGCTTGTCGAACGCAGCCTTCACCGCGTCGTCATCCTCGCCGGCAAGAGCGGTCTTGAGGGCGTCGACATCAGCCTGCACCGAGGTCTTGACCTCGTCGGGCAGCTTGTCTTCGTTGTCCTTGATCAGCTTCTCGATCGAGTACGACAGGGTCTCGGCCTGGTTGCGGGTCTCAGCCGACTCGCGACGCTTCTTGTCTTCAGCGGCGTGTTCCTCGGCCTCGCGCACCATGCGCTCGATGTCTTCCTTGGGCAGCGACGATCCACCGGTGATCGTCATCGACTGCTCCTTGCCGGTGCCCTTGTCCTTGGCGGACACGTGCACGATGCCGTTCGCGTCGATGTCGAAGGTCACCTCGACCTGCGGGATGCCGCGAGGGGCCGGCGCGATGCCGGTGAGCTCGAAGGTTCCCAGCGGCTTGTTGTCGCGGGTGAACTCGCGCTCACCCTGGAAGACCTGGATCGCGACGGACGGCTGGTTGTCGTCGGCGGTCGTGAAGGTCTCGCTGCGCTTGGTCGGGATGGCGGTGTTGCGCTCGATGAGCTTGGTCATGATGCCGCCCTTGGTCTCGATACCGAGGCTCAGCGGGGTGACGTCGATGAGCAGAACGTCCTTGCGCTCACCCTTGAGGACACCGGCCTGAAGCGCCGCACCGACGGCGACGACCTCATCAGGGTTGACTCCCTTGTTGGGCTCCTTGCCGCCGGTCTCCTTCTTGACCAGGTCGCTGACGGCGGGCATACGCGTCGACCCACCGACGAGGACGACGTGGTCGATGTCGCTGACCTTGATGCCGGCCTCGCGGATGACGTCCTCGAACGGCTTCTTCGTGCGGTCGAGCAGGTCCTTTGTGAGATCCTCGAACTTCGCGCGCGTGATCGTCTCGGACAGCGACACTGGGCCGTTCTCCGTCAGCGACAGGTAGGGAAGGTTCACGCTCGTGGATGCCGAGCTCGAGAGCTCCTTCTTCGCCTGCTCCGCGGCCTCCTTGAGGCGCTGCAGGGCGATCTTGTCACCCGAGACGTCCACACCGGTGGTGTCCTTGAACTGCTTGATCAGGTAGTCGACGACCCGCTGGTCCCAGTCGTCGCCACCGAGGCGGTTGTCACCGGCTGTCGAACGGACCTGGATGGTCGAGAAGTCGTCATCCTTGCCCACCTCCAGCAGGGAGACGTCGAAGGTTCCACCACCGAGGTCGAAGACGAGGATGAGTTCGTCTTCCTTACCGCGGTCCAGGCCGTAGGCGAGGGCGGCGGCGGTGGGCTCGTTGATGATGCGCAGGACGTTCAGGCCCGCGATCTCGCCGGCTTCTTTGGTCGCCTGACGCTCGGCGTCGTTGAAGTAGGCGGGGACGGTGATGACGGCATCCGTCACCGAGTCGCCGAGGTACTGTTCGGCGTCGTGCTTGAGCTTGGCCAGGATGCGCGCCGAGATCTCCTGCGGCGTGTACTTCTTGCCGTCGACGTCGAAGGTCCAGGTGGTGCCCATGTGGCGCTTGACCGACGAAACCGTACGGTCGACGTTGGTGACGGCCTGACGCTTGGCGGTCTCGCCGACGAGCACCTCGCCGTCTTTCGTGAAGGCGACCACCGACGGGGTGGTGCGGAAGCCCTCGGCGTTGGCGATGACCTTGGGCTCGCCGCCCTCGAGGACGCTGACGACGGAGTTGGTGGTTCCGAGGTCGATTCCCACTGCACGTGGCATCTGATTCTCCTTGTTTTGCGTGGAAGCGATGTTCCGGTTGAAAGTCGACTCGCGGCTCCTTGCACGGTTGAGGCACGAGGTTGAGTCGCGATGACTCAAGCGTAGCCACCCACCCTCTCGGTGTCAACTGGAGTTGAGTCCACTCGTATCAATTTTGTGCGGGCGATAATGATCGCGTGAATCTTCCGTGGCACTTCGCTCCGCTGCGCGGCGAGCGCGTGACTCTCGATCTGCTGCGCCCCGATGACCTCGCGGCGCTGAGCGCGATCCAAGGAGACCCCGCCACCGTGCGGTACATGCTCTACGAAGCCAGGTCGCGAGACCAGGTCGAAGCGGCGATCGAACGCGACAGCGCCCACGACCGCCTCGAGAAGACCGGGGACTACGTTCAGCCGGCGATCCGGGATGCCGATGGCCAGCTGGTCGGAACGCTGTACGTCAAGCTCGTCAGCACCGATGACCGCACCGCCGAAATCGGATGGCTCCTGTCGGCATCCGCGCGGGGCAAGGGCTACGCGACCGAGTCCGCTGACATCTTCCTGCGGGTCGGATTCGAGGAGCTCGGGCTGCACCGCATCTACGCCGAACTCGATCCCCGCAACGAAGCGTCAGCCGCAGTCTGTGCGCGGCTCGGAATGCGTCACGAGGCCCATCTGCGCGAGAACATGTGGCTGAAGGGCGAGTGGGTCGACACCGCGATCTACGCGATCCTCGAGCAGGACTATCGACGCATTCGGGCCTGAGTGCCGCGAGTGATTCACACGAGCTTCGCGAGGGTTTGCAGCGCAATCACGAGAAGGCCGAGCCCGATGAGGATGCCGAGAGCGAGCACCCTCTCCCACCACCTCGCGTGCGAACGGCGAACGGCGAGCCAGCCGATCAGCGCGAGGGTGACGACGTAGACGATGGCGGCAGCGCTTATCGCCGTGGACAGGTCGATGATCTCGAGCCATCCGAGCAGCATCAGCCCGCCTGGCACGACAACCGTCGACAGGCCCCCGCCGGCAACGCGCAAGAGCACAACCCAATCCGCGCCGTGAGGGAACTCGCCCTCCACCGCCAGGTGCGACACCACGTCAGACACGAACCCCGCGATCGTGATGCCGATCACGCCGAACAGCAGAGCGAGCAGGGCGTGGTCGGCAGCCGCATGATCGGAGCCGGCGACCACGAGGACGATGGCAAGCCCGGTGAAGGTGGCGTAGATCCGCTCGCGGAGATACGCGCCGACCGCCCGACTGCCGCCGGTGTTGAAGAGGCGGTCATAGCGCCGCTGCATCGTGGATCCACCCTCGGGGGCTGTCGATCGCGCGGGCGCTCCGTCTGTTCGGGCACCGTCGCGTGGTTCGTCGGCTGACGCAGGCGTCATCATGTGCAAACGGTACCGTCAGCCTTCCGCCGCCGCCGCCCGCCGTCGCATCCGCCGCGCCTTCTGCCGCCCCTTGGCCCAAGTGTCGAACCGCGCGGTGTCGGGGATTCGGGCAAGGAGGGGCCCGACCACGATGGTGATGAGCACGTAGGCCGTCGCGAGGGCGGCAAGGGACCGGTCGGCACCGGCGGACACGGCAAGTCCCGCGATGACGATCGAGAATTCTCCGCGCGGCGTCAGGGCGAAACCAGCGCGCCAGCGGCCGGGTTCGGCGATCCCGGCTTTGCGCGCAGCCAGGTAGCCGGTGAGCACCTTTGTGCCCATGGTGACGATCGCGAGGATGAGCGCGGGCACCAGAACCGGAGGCAGATCGGCGGGGTTGGTCGACAGCCCGAAGAACAAGAAGAACACCGCCGCGAACAGATCGCGCAGGGGGGTGAGAACCTGCGTCGCGTGCTCTGCCGCGGGACCCGAGATCGCAATCCCGACGAGGAAGGCCCCGACCGCGGCCGACACGTTCGCCTCTGCGGCAAGCCCCGCCACGACGAGCGTCAGTCCCAGGACCGACAGCAGTAGCACGTCGGCGCGCTTGGACCAGACGAGCTTGGAGACGAGCGGTCCGTGCCGGAGCGCGACCCACAGGATCAGGAGCACCGCCGCGAGGGCGATCGTGACGCTGATCGCGCCGGCGGCAAGATCCATGCCGACCAGCACAGCGGTCAGGACCGGCAGATAGAACGCCATCGCCAGATCCTCGATCACCAGGATCGAGAGGATCGTCGGTGTCTCTCGGTTGGGGAGGCGGCCGAGATCCTGCAGCACTTTCGCGACGACACCGGATGAGGAGATCCAGGTGATCCCCGCGAGAACCAGCGCACCCACGGGACCCCAGCCGAGAACGAAGCCGGCGATAGCGCCCGGAATGGCGTTCAGGGCCATATCGATCCCGCCGGCCATCCGCGACCGGTTGAGGCTGCCCATCAGCTCTTTCGCGTTGTACTCCAGGCCCAGCATCACCAGCAGCAGGATGACGCCGATCTCGGCGCCGACCTCGATGAACTCCTCGCCCTGTGAGATCGGCAGGATGCCGCCCTCACCGAACGCGAGGCCGCCCAGGAGGATCAGCGGGATCGGGGAGATCCCGATGCGGCCCGCGAGGCGACCCAACAGCGCGATACCGAACAGCAGCGCGCCGATCTCGAGAAAGAGCAGCGCGCCATCATGCATCGATCAAGCGCCGTTCAGGATCCGGACCAGGTGCTCAAGACCCTCACGGGTGCCGACGACGACCAGGGTGTCTCCGGCGCGCAGCGCGTCGGAGGGCTCGGGCGCCGGGATCACGCCCGACTCGCGCACAATGGCCACGACGGAGCAGCGCGTGAGCGTGCGCGCTTTCGTGTCGCCGAGGGGTCGCCCGACGTACGGGGAGTCTGCCCGCACGGGAATCTTCTCGATCTGCAGGCCGGCGAAGGCCTCCTGCAGGCCCGCCAGCTGGGTGAGGATCACCGAGCCGCCGAGCACCTCCGAGAGCGCCGTGGCCTCGTCATCCGTCAACGCGAGGGTGTCACCGCAGCGGTCGGGGTCGTCCTCGTCGGAGATCGCTATCTCTCGACCGCCCTCGCGGAAGTTCACCACCGAGAGACGCCGACCATCGTCGGTGAGGATGTCGTGACGGATGCCGATGCCGGGTAGCTCGGCGCGCTCCACGTGAACGGGCATGCGCCCATCTTCCCACCAAAAGGGCTACCCAATGTTCACTCTGGACCCCTAGCGTATGGCGAGTGAGCGACAGCGAGCCCGAACTCCGCGAGGCCCAGGCCCCGACACCCGACGCAACCGGTGTGCCGACTCCTCCGCCGACCACCGACACCGATGCCCTCGAGAGCCTGGCGGTGCTCTTCCAGGACTCCACCGAGGAGCGGCACGTCCCGCGCAAGCAGGTGATCTCGTGGGCGTTCTGGGACTGGGCGACCCAGCCTTTCAACTCCGTCATCCTCACCTTCGTCTTCGCGGCCCTGTACCTCGTCTCCGACAGCTTCCTGCCCGCTGACGTCGCTTCGCTCCCCGATGATTCCCCTGTAAAGGAGGCGGCGCTGGCCGACCTCACCAGCGGGTACGGCTTGGTCACCACCATCGCGGGGCTGCTGATCCTGTTTCTCGCGCCGGTCCTCGGCCAACAGGCCGATCGCCGGGGCAGCAAGAAGCGCTGGCTCTTCGTGTTCACGATGCTCCTCGCGCTCACGCAGTTCGCGTTGTTCTTCGTCTACGCCCAGCCCGTCTTCTTCTGGTACGGCGCGGCCGTGCTGGCCGTGGGTGCGGTCATCTCCGAGATCGCCGGCGTCAACTACAACGCGCTGCTCGTCCAGGTGTCAACGCCGAAGACGGTCGGCAAGGTCAGCGGCCTCGGCTGGGGCATGGGCTACATCGGCGGAATCGTCGCCCTCGTGATCGTCGTCGCTCTCACGTTCGCGGACTGGTTCGGGATGGACACCTCCGACGGCCTCGCGTATCGCCTGATCGCGGTCGGATGCGGTGTGTGGACGATCCTTTTCTCCATCCCGCTCTTTCGGAACGTCCCCGAGCCCCCGCCCTCGGCGCCCGGCCAAAGCGTGGGCTTCTTCCGCAGCTATGTGGTGCTCGTGCACGACATCGCGCGCCTGTTCCGGGAGCACCGTCCGACCTTCTGGTTCCTCATCGCCAGCGCCGTGTACCGCGACGGTTTGGCCGGGGTCTTTGCATTCGGCGGAGTGCTCGCAGCCGTCGCGTTCGGATTCGGGCCGACCGACGTCATCCTGTTCGCGATCGCGGCCAATGTCGTGGCCGGGCTGTCGACGATCATCGCGGGTCGGTTCGACGACAGGTTCGGCGCGAAGGCCGTCATCGTCGTCGCCCTGACCACCCTCGTGGTCGTCGCGTTCGTCGTCTTCGCGTTCCACGACCTGGGTGCCGTCATCTTCTGGATCGGCGGACTCATCCTCTCGGCCATGGTCGGGCCGGCGCAGGCAGCATCCCGCTCGCTGCTCGCTCGCGTCACCCCGACCGGGATGCAGGGTGAGATCTTCGGGCTCTACGCCACAACCGGACGCGTCGCGAGCTTCCTCTCCCCGGCCATGTGGACCGTCTTCATCGCGTATTTCGGCTCGACCATCTTCGGCGTCCTCGGCATCGGACTGGTGCTCCTGCTCGGCCTCATCCTGCTGCTGCTCGTGCGGCTGCCCAAGCGCTCGGCGGTCTGAGCGCGGCGCTCGCCTCCGCGATGTAGGACAACTCGCCTACGTAGGAGTATTGGGGCGGCATCCGTCCTACCTGGGTGATTACTCCTACCTACGGGATGCAGCGAGGCGGGTCAGCTGGGCCAGGCGTCGGCGAGCTTGGTCAGCAGACGGGCGAGGTCGGTGCGTTCGGCATCCGTGAAGGATGCCAGGGCCGTCGTGATCGCATCGCGTCGCTGATCGCGAAAGCCGCGGACGAAGGTCTCGCCCTTCTCGGTGAGAACGATCCGCGTTCGGCGGGCATCGTCGGGGTCGGCCTCGCGGCGAACGAGCCCGAACTCGACCCCCT
This sequence comes from Microbacterium sp. UBA1097, assembly GCF_002313585.1. Lineage (NCBI taxonomy): Bacteria > Bacillati > Actinomycetota > Actinomycetes > Micrococcales > Microbacteriaceae > Microbacterium > Microbacterium sp. UBA1097. The sequence goes on from NZ_DCBW01000005.1 coordinate 83,776, forward strand.
GCTGCACGAGGCGCGATGCGCGAGGCTGATCGACGCCGATCGCTTCGCCGAGCTCGCTCACAGTGAGCGGATGGTCGCTGGATGCCAGCACTTCAAGCACACGCATCCGCGCCGGACCCGAGATGCGGGCATCGCCGCGATGTTCTTTCGAGCCCATCGGTCCCACCCACGGGCCCCAGCCGGCGCCCGGACCGAAGCCGGGGCCGCCTCGGTGATGACCGCGCCGACGATGGCCGTCCGCGTCGTCGGTCCCGTGGTTCTGCGAGTCGTGCGGCCCTGGAGGCATCCACGGCAGGTGGCCGCGCCGTCCTCGCAGGCGAACGAGTGCCGCCGCGATCTGATCGATGGGGTCGGACGGCGAGCTCGGCATCCCTCCAATTTACATGCGAGTTGACATGGATATCGATTACATGCCACCATGCAAGTACATGCACTAATACATGCATTCCGGAGCAACGCAAAAGAGCGCCCGGAGACGACGCGGGTTCTGCCCGCCAGAGCGGATTCCCCATGAACACCCACGAAGAACACCACGAAGACGCTCCCGCCGGGAGCGACCGCCCGCTCGGCTACTGGCTGCGCCTGGTCGAGGCCCTGATCAGCCGCGAGTTCGACACACGCCTCGCCGAGTGCGGCGCTGACCGCCGCGATTGGATGCTGCTGGGCGTCATCGACGGCACGCCCGCCTGGGCCCGAGCACCTCGAGGCAAGCGGATGCGCCGCCTCGAGGAACGCGGCTGGATCGAGCAGAACGGATCCGGCGACTGGACGCTCACCGACGCCGGTCGTGAGATGAAGGAACGCCTCGCCGAGGCCGTGTCCGGCATCCGTGAGAGCGTCTCGGGCGCCGTCTCACCCGAGGACTACGCCACGACCATCGCGTCACTTCAGGCGATGGCCCGCGGACTCGGCGGAGAGCAGGAGCACGACCTGGACCCGGACCTCGGCTTCGGCCGGTTCGGCCGCGGGCGGCACGGTCGCCCCTTCGGACCGGGGTTCCACCCCGGATTCGGACGCGGCTTCGGCCCCGGTTTCCGTCCGGGGTTCGGTCCGGCGTTCGAAGCCGACAACGATGCGCGCCATTGCGACGACGGCCGTGACCACGGCTCGCACCGACAGGGTCACCGTCACGGCAAGCCTCACCGGGGCGAGCACCGCCGCGGCGAGCGCGCCTACGAGCGGGGCTTTGACGCCGGCTTCACGCGCGGTCGCGAGTCAGCGGCAAGCTGAGGCATTCCGACCCCAAACACACCTATCGGTCGCGTCGTCTTGCGGGTTCGGCTCACGTCAACCCGCAAGAAGGCGCGACCGAACTGTTGCTGGCGGCTCGCTGAGCCAGAGACAGGATGACTAAGCGCCGGACTACTCCGCGGCGCGGGTTCCGACATCCGTGCGGTGAAAATTCTGGTGCGAACGGGATGCCGTCGGTCCGCGTTGTCCTTGGTAGCGGTTGCCGTACGGGCCAGATCCGTAGGGGTTCTCGGCGGGAGACGACAGCCGGAAGAAGCACAGCTGCCCGATCTTCATGCCGGGCCAGAGCGTGATCGGCAGGGTAGCGACGTTCGACAGCTCGAGGGTCACGTGGCCCGAGAAGCCAGGGTCTATGAACCCCGCAGTGGAGTGGGTGAGCAGCCCGAGCCGCCCGAGCGAGGATTTGCCTTCGAGCCGCGCGGCGATGTCGTCGGGGAGCGTCACCTGCTCGAACGTCGAACCCAGGGCGAACTCGCCCGGGTGCAGGATAAACGGTTCGTCGGGTGCCACTTCGATCAGCCGTGTGAGATCGGGCTGGTCGACGGCGGGGTCGATGAACGGATACTTATGGTTGTCGAACAGCCGGAAGTAGCGATCGAGGCGAACGTCTACGCTCGAGGGCTGCACCATCTCGGCATCCCATGGGTCGAGCGCGACCCGACCGGCGGAGATTTCATGACGGATGTCGCGGTCCGAGAGCAGCACGAGGCCAGCCTAGAGGACCCCTCGCTCAGCGTCAGCCGAGCTGGTCCGCGGTGTAGTACCAAGTGTCGACGATCTTGGCCTGGCGAGACTGCTCGGTCACGATCTCCGGCCATACGAGGCGAGTGGTCACCGAGCCGGTGTTCGTGAAGTAGTCCTCCGTGCGCGAGAGCGCCGCCTCTGTGCCATTCAGCTCCGCAACAGCGGTTTCGGCGGCAGTTCGGGCAAGGACACGGATGTCGGAGAACACCGTAGCGTCGAGCCCGTTGCCGAGGGATCTGATCGTTGCCGGGTCGTCGCCGACAGTCGTGACGATGACGTCCGATCGGCCGGAATCAGCCAGCGCGGCACGAACGCCGTCGGCGACTTCAGCGGATGCCGTCACCACGGCAGAGAGCTTCTCGCCGTCTGCGTAAGACGATTCGAGGATCGACGTCATCCGCGCCTGGGCGGCTTCGCGCGAGCCGTCAGCCGTTGCGACATCCTCGCCGTCGATCTGGCCCGAGCCCACGACGAGATCGCCGGACTCAAGATAGGCGGCGAGGCTGTCGCGAACCGAGCTGTTGTAGAAGAACCAGTAGTCCCAGTCGTCGGTGTCTGCGCCGAACACTTCGATCCGGAACGGGTCGTCGACGACGACGCCCGTGGGATTGCCCTGCTCGTCGCTGAGTCCGAGCGCAGCGGTGGCAGCAGCCCCCGCTCCGTATCCGAACCCGTAGAGGTCGGGCGCGACGAAGAAGTCGACGCCGACCGCGTTGATCGGGAGCCGGTCGAGCGCGATCACGTCGACGCCGGCTGCCTCTGCGGTCGCCAGGCCGTCCACGAGGCCCTGCTCGTCGGCCGCTGTCACGATCAACACGTCGACGTCGGCAGCGATCAGCTCCTCGATCCGGGCATCCTGGTCGGCGGCATCGGCATAGTCCACGGTGACCGTCACGCCCGCCTCATTGAGAAGCGACTCGAGCGCGTCGCCGGCCATGGTCCACCGCGGCTCGCCGCTTGCCGGGAGCACGACACCGACGGAGCCGCTGGCTGTGCCCTCCAGCGGCGTGAGCGTCGGCGAAGGCAGAGGTGTGGACGTGGCCGAGCAGCCTGCCAGGCCGAGTCCCGCCATGACTACCAGGGCGACGAGTGCGCGAGTTCTCACCACGGTCCTTTCACGATCACCGCGGATGACACGGATGACCGAGCACGAATCGCGGGCGACGCGCGAGTTTCTCTCGCGATCGTGCACCGGGCACCAACGGGCGGCGTCCTGCGGGTAAACCACGTCTGTTGCAGCGGTGAACCGAGGCTGTGGGGGCGTTGCAGGATTGCGGTCACTCCCCGGACTCGCCTTGATATGCTGGCGGGGCGCTTCGGCGCATGGGGCTGTAGTTCAATGGCAGAACTTCTGCTTCCCAAGCAGACAGCGCGGGTTCGATTCCCGTCAGCCCCTCCACTGCCCTCGCGTGCGGCCGCAGGCCGTGCGGGAGGGCATTCGTGTGGTTGCCGTAGGAACCGGTCCGCCCGCGGGCGGGCCCACGCCGCCGGAGGCTACGCGCGCCGCGAAGCGGCGTGTGGAGTGGCGGTGGGTTCGATTCCCGTCAGCCCCTCCAATGCCCGAGAACATCGAAGGCCCACGCAGTACTCTGCGCGGGCCTTCGGGTTCAGGGGGACGTCAGTCTCGGGCTTCTTCCTTGACGTCGTTGCGAGCCTTGATGGCGTCGCGTTCGGCCTCCGCCTTCTTGACGTCAGCTTCGGCCGACATCTCTTCGGCCTTGTCCTTGACGCGGTCGACGCCGTCCTGGATGGCGTCGGCAGTGTTCTCCGCAGCCTCCGCGAGGTTCTTTCTCGCATCGTCCATGAATCCCATGGGGTCTCCTTTCGTCTGCAGAGCGCGTACTCACGTCGCAATCGATGAGATTAGCTGACCTGTTCGCCGCTTCCCAGGGGCTTGCGGGATTGGGCCTGACCAGACATAGTTCGCGTCGGCGGGCCTGATCCTCCAGACGCCAGCAACGGAGGCCGGCGCCCCTTGACGGCACACTGAACAAGTGTTTAACCTGTTGAACATGCGTTCAATGCCTGACGCCTCGACCCGAGAGCGGATCCGCGATGCGGCCATCGCGGCTTTCGCGGAGCGCGGTTTCGACGCAGCGAGCCTGCGCGACATCGCACAACGGGCGGGCGTCAGTGCCGCTCTGATCGTGCACCACTTCGGCTCGAAGGAAGGCCTGCGCGAAGAGTGCGACGCCCATGTCGTCCAGACACTGGTCACCGACAAGGGGCGCCTCGCAGGTGGCGGTGCGTCAGCGATGATGCGGGAGGCCCTCGCTGACCGCCAGCGCTATGAGCCGCTGCTGGACTACATGTCCCGGATGCTGACATCCGACACCGCGGCGGCAGACGATCTGTTCGACTCCTTGGCCGCCGCGACGCGCGACCTGCTCGAGCAACAGGCCGCGGCCGGGATGATGCGCCCACAGTCCGACATGGACGCGACCGTCACCGCAGTGACGCTGTACGGCCTCGCCCCGGTGCTGCTGCGCCGCCAGCTCGCTCGCAGCCTCGGTGAGGACGGCCTGACCGAGGCGCTTCTTCGCCGGCTCCCCCTGCCACTCCTGGAGCTCTACACCCACGGCATCTACGCGGACGACCGGCTGCTGACCGCCGCGCAGGACGCGCTGGCGCGACCCCTCGGCCCGCCCTCGGGCAAAGGTGAGAACGACCCGCACCAGGATCCCGACCCGCCGCTGGCCGGCTGACCCCGGCATCCATCAACACTCCAGCGACGAAAGGAGCAGGGGATGACCCCTGCCATTGAACTGAACGACCTGCGCAAGCAATACGGGCGGCGCACCGCCCTTCACGGCCTCACCCTCACGGTAACTCAGGGCACGGTGTTCGGCCTGATCGGCCCCAACGGGGCCGGCAAGACCACGACTCTCCGGATGCTGGTCGACATCATCCGGCCGACCAGCGGCACCGCCCGCGTCCTGGGAACTGATCCGCGAACCGGCGGGGCCGCGCTCCGGCGACGCATCGGTTACGTCCCCGGTGAGTTGCGGATGGAGGGACGCGCCACCGGACGACGTCTCCTCGACTTCTACGCGAGCGTCTCGGGGCCGGTGCGCCAGGGACGGATCGAGCAGCTGGCCGAGCGTCTCTCGTGCGATCTGTCCCGTCCCGTCCGCACCCTCTCGAAGGGCAACAAACAGAAGCTCGGGCTCATCCAGGCATTCATGCACGAGCCACCGCTGCTCATCCTCGACGAGCCGACGAGCGGACTGGACCCCCTCATGCAGCGCGAGTTCCTCGGGCTTGTGCAGGAGGCCCGACACAACGGCCAGACTGTCCTGCTGAGCTCTCATGTCCTCAGCGAGATCCAGCAGGCAGCTGACGACGTCGCGGTGCTCAGCCAGGGCCGGATGGTCGCGGCGGGTGCTGTCGACGAGCTCCGGCTCGGCGCCGTGCGCCGCATCCGGGCTGTGATGACGGATGCCGACCCCGACGCGGTCCGCGGCGCACTCACACCGCTGTCGCCGGCCACGCCTCCCGAGGTTCGCGCGCAGGATGACCGGGTGATCGTGCACGCCACGATCGAGGGTGAAATCGACCCACTCGTGAAGGCACTGGCCCGTTTCCACGTGGCGGAGCTGCTGATCGAAGAGCCCGACCTCGAAGAGTCGGTGTTGCGCCTGTACGGCGCCGCGAGCGCCGATACTTCCGCAGCGATGGGAGGCGAGTGACATGGCCGGTGTGCTTCCTGTCGCAGGCCGGAACCTGCGCGACTCCTGGCGCGGGCTGCTCGCGTGGGCGCTGGGTCTGACCGCGGCCCTTGCTCTGTACCTTCCCCTGTTTCCATCGTTCGGCAGCAACGGCTCGCTCGAGGAGATCATCGCCACCCTTCCCCCGGAGTTGGTCGACGCGCTCGGCTATGACCAGATCGGCACCGGCTCGGGATATGCGCAAGCAACCTTCTTCGGTCTGATCGGTTTCGCGCTCATCGTCATCGCAACCACCGCCTGGGGAGCGAGCGCGATCGGTGGCGCCGAAGAGAACGGCCGCCTGGAACTCGACCTCGCCCACGGCATCGGCCGCGTTGCCTATGTCCTCGAGAACGCGCTGGCTATCCTCGTCAAGCTCATCGCGCTCGGCGTCGTCATCGGCGTGGTGGTCGGGGTCCTCAACGGTCCCTCGGAACTCGGGCTCGAAGCATCCGGAATCGTCGCTGCCACAGCAGCCCTCACGGGGCTGGGGGCACTGTCTGCCACAGCCGCGCTGCTGGCCGGAGCGATCTCCGGTCGCCGGATCGCCGGGGTCGCGGCCGGTGCGGGAATCGCCGTCTACGGGTACGCACTTCAGGCTGTCGCGAACCAGTCCGAGGATCTCGCGTGGGTTGAACGGCTGTCGCCGTACTCCTGGGCCTACAGCGAGGCGCCGCTCGAATCGGGATTCAGCTGGGGCATCGCAGCGGTCTGGGGTGTCGCGATCGTGCTGACGGGCGCGGCAGCTCTCGCCCTGCGCTCGCGCGACGTGACCGGCTGAGCGCTACCGGTACTCAGCGAGAGAACGAAGGGGCGGCTGGGCGCCGACGTGGGTCACCGCGTCGGCGCCCACAGCGCACGCGGCAGCGAGCGCAACCTCGTCGGGCCACCCGGCGTGGATGGCAAGCGTGATGGCGGCACTGAATGCGTCCCCCGCCCCAACGGCGCTCACCGCGTCGACCACGGGTGACGGAGCGGTCAGCACCCGCGTCCCCTCTCGCCACAACGAAGCTCCCCGGGCTCCGTGCGTCACGACGACCAGGCGCGCGGCCGACACTGCCGGGAGCGCGGCGAACTCCGCGTCGTTGACGATCACCAGATCCGCACGGCGCAAGACCGTCTCAGAGACCTCGCGGGCGGGCGCGGCATTGAGCGCGAAGAACCCGGGCACGGATGCCGCGAGCGCCTCGATCGCGTGCGGAGGGATCTCCAACTGCGCGAGCACGGCCTCATCGGGCGTGAACTGGCCCGCGCCATCGACCGTATCGTTGGCGCCCGCGCACACCACGATTGTGTTCTCGCCCGCGGCATCCACCGTGATGATTGCCGTTCCCGTCGGTTCTGCGACGACACGGATGCCTGACGTGTCGACTCCCGCGCGGCGCAGGTTCTCGAGCATGGCCCGACCGTCGGCGTCGTCTCCAACGGCCCCGAGCATCCGTACCGCCGCGCCCAGTCGAGCGGCTGCAGCTGCCTGATTCGCCCCTTTGCCGCCGGCGCCCCGAACCGGCCCGACACCACGCACCGTCTCACCGGGGACCGGGAGCTGATCCACGGTGACCGAAATGTCGACGTTGATGCTTCCGACCACACAGAGCGGACCGGGGGCTGGGGATGTCATGTCTACATTCCATCACGCGGCATCACCCCGGCTACGACCAAGGGGTCACCGCGCGATATAACCGAAGGGGTGCGCGACGCGCCCCGGACAGCGCCGTCCGCTCACCTCATCTTCGGGAGCGACATGACTGCGCCACTTCCGCTCTACCTCGACTGCGACACCGGTATCGACGACACCGTCGCCCTGGCCTACCTGCTGCGCTCGCCCCTGGTGGAGCTGGTCGGCATCGGAACGGTCAGCGGCAACACGGATGCCGCGCAGGCGGCCCGCAACACCCTCGACCTCCTGGCGCTGGCGGGCGCGCCCGACATCCCCGTCGCTGTCGGCGCTCACGACCACCTCAGCCACCCCTACAGTGGCGGCGCGCCACACGTGCACGGCGCCAACGGCATCGGTGGTGTCGCCCTTCCCGAGGCAGGAAACACGGCCTCGTATCGCGACGCTGCAGACCTTCTTCTCGAGCTGTCCCACGCTCACGCTGGCGCGCTTCACATCCTCACTATCGGGCCCGTCACCAACATCGCGATCGCTCTGGAGCGAGACCCCTCGCTGCCGTCGCGGATCGCCGGTGTCACGACGATGGGTGGCGCAGCTCTCGTCCCCGGCAACATCACCCCCGTCGCGGAGGCGAACATCTTCAACGACCCCGAGGCTGCCGACGCCCTCGCGCGGGCCGACTGGGATGTGACGTTCGTTCCCCTGGACGTCACGATGAATCACATCCTCACCGACAGCGACCGCGGCCTCTTGCTCGCCTCCGCTGATCCGTTCGCCCGCGCTGTCGGCGAGATCCTCGATCACTACCTCGACTTCTATGTGCCTCAGTTCGGCGCCCGGCTGAGCCCGCTCCACGACCCGCTGGCGGCGATGGCCGCGGCCGGCGCCCCGGGCATCGGCCCTGGCCTGCGAGTTCCCGTCGTCATCGATACGACCGACGGACCCTCTCGCGGCTCGACCGTCGTCGATATGCGCGGGCAGCGCCTCGGCCCTCGCGATCACCAGGGTGTGCGGACCCAGGTGCTCTTCGAGGGCTCCGATACCCTCACCGCGCACCTGGTGTCGACGATCCTCGGCGACGCGGCCGCGCGGTAGCTCGCGGCAGGCGGCACGGGTTCACGGCAAGGGCTCAGCTGGCGCGACATCCGGTCCGTGCGCGCCGGTTGTCGTTCGGGCTGATGCTGCACGCACCGCACCGATGCTCGCGGCGATGACCAACGCGACTCCGACGATCTCGAGCCACGTCATGCCCTGACCGAGCAGCAGCCAGCCGGCAAGGGTCGCTGTCGCCGGGGCGAGACTCATCAAGATCGCGAAGGCGGATGCCGCCAGCCGTCGCAGCGCCAACAGTTCGAGTGCATACGGGATGGTCGAAGACAGCACTGCCACTGCCGCGCCCAACGCGAGCAGATCGACGCGCACGAGCGCGCCACCGGCGGCGATCAACCCCCACGGCAGTGCCGCAAGCGCCCCCACGACCATTGCGAGAGCGAGCCCATCGAGGCGCGGAAACTCACGCCCCACCCGCGCAGAAGCGAGGATGTACAGCGCCCAACTAGAGGCAGCTCCCAGGGCGAACAGCACGCCGAGGGGATCCAATCGGTCCCAGCCGCCGCCGGCCAGGGCGATGACCCCGACGAGCGCGAGTCCCGCCCACAGCCAGGCGCTGGCGCGACGCGCGGCGATCACCGAGAGCACGAGCGGTCCGAGTACCTCGATCGTCACGGTGACCCCGAGAGGAAGTCGTGCGAGCGCCAGATAGAACAGGCAGTTCATGAGGGCGAGGACCAGACCGAACCCGATGACCGATCGCCAGGCTGCCGGCGTATGACCGCGAAGGCTCGGCCGAGCGATGATCATGAGGATGACGGCCGAGAAGCCGAGGCGCAGGAAGACGATCCCGAGGGGCCCGAGGGCGGGGAACAAGAGCACGGCGAGCGATGCCCCGAGCTCCTGACACACCAGACCCGTGACGACCATCCCGACCGCGAACGGCGGCGACGACAGGGGGACGGCGCGCGGTGCGTTCACCCCGCGTCCGTGGTCACGGCTGAGGCAGCGGGCACACCGCTGCGCCGCGGATGGTCTCGGCCTGCTGTTCGGCGGTCCACGGCAGCCCGGCCGCGGGGGCTGTTTCGCCTGCCGCGGCGGGGGCCTTCGAGGCGATCGCGGCAAGTTCCCAGGCGAGGTTGGCGGCAAGCCCCGCGGGAGCCGCGGAGTTGTTGAGGACGACCGCCACAGTGAGGCCGGTGTCGGGGTCGGCGTAGGCAGCTGTGAGATACCCCGGAATCGCGCCGTGCTGACCGATCAGGCCCCCAGCGGTGAAGGCTCCGCCGTCATAGGTGTACCAGGTCGGTGCGCCCGGGTACACCGCGCGGGGGCTATCGAACCGCGTCTGGTCATCTGCCAGCAGTGCGCCGGTGGCAAGCGCCTGCGCGTAGCGACCAAGATCGGTGATCGTCGAGACCGCTCCCGAGTCGGCGTAGCCGATGCTCGCGGATAGCGTGGTGATATCGAGGGGGTCGGCGCACAGCAACTGCCCGTCCTCGCCCGGCAGCGAGTTGTTGCCGCGCAGCGACGGCGTGTCGCTGTCACCGGACGGTGTCGCCGGCTCCGGACCGGGTAGCCACGTGGAATCGAGAGCGAGAGGCTCCGTGACGTACTGCTCGACGAGGTCGGGCAGGGATGTCGCCGTCGCCGTCTCGAGCGCGAGACCGAGCAAGAAGTAACCGGCATCCGAGTCGACGAAGGCGTCGCCGGGATCGGTGGTGCGCTCTCGCCCCATGCCGTAGGCGGCGAGTTCGAGCGGGGGCCACTCGCGGTTCGGGGTCTTCAGCCAGTCATTCCAGAGCGAGGGCGCTGATGCGCCGAGGCCCGACGAGCTGTCGCACAGCTGACCCAGGGTCACGTCTTCCAGGCCGGATGCGCCCCCGACGTAGTCTGAGACCTTGTCGCCAAGGGCGACGACCTCCTTCTCGACGAGCGCGTAGAGCACGTCGCAGGTCATGGCACGCGTCACGCGCGCTGCGCGGAACTCCATGTCGGAGGTGACCTCCTGCGAGCTCGACGGAGACTGCGTCCCGACGCCGGCGACCCAGGAGCCGCTCCAGGGCGCCCAGACGCCCACGATGGCGCCCGACGATCCGGTCGCGGCCATGGCCTCGGCCAGCGCCGCATCCAGCTGCGACTGAGTGTCGGCGGGAAAGCCGCCCTCGACCTGGGCCGGCACGTCGATCTCGACGGTTTCCGTGGGAGCGCACCCAACCAGGGTGGCCGCGAGGGCAACCGTCGCGATCCCGAGGGCGCTCCATCGCCTCCTGAGGATCGTCGCACCCATACCCAACCCCCGTTGTTCGTGCATTCAGCATTCAAACACATCAACATCACACGAAGATCACGGCCCCTACGCTGTGACCATGACGTATCGCTTCGACGACAGCATCCGCACCGGCGTCCTTGCCCACATGAACGGCGACCACGGCGGCGACAATCTTCTGATCGTCAGGGCGTTCGGGCAGGCGGATGCCGTGAGTGCGGTCATGTCGGATCTCGACGGCAACGGCGGCGTGTGGGATGCCGAAATGGGCGATGGCGCGACGGTCACCGTGTCCGTGCCATGGCCGGGGGGCCCCATCACGGAGCGCCCGCAGATTCGGGCCGAGATCGTGAAGCTCTATGACGCGGCGTGCGAGCGTCTGGGAGTCCAGCCCCGACCGCACGAGTGAGTGGCGCCGACCCGCAACCACGGGGACTTTGGGCTTGTCAGGTTCTGCTTACCTGAAGGTACACTGGTGCCCATGACACCCGTGACCCCATTCTCGGCCGCCCTGCGCGAGCGTTCGAGCAATGCCCACTCGGGCAGTGAACACGCCGGCTTCATGAGCGATCTCGTGAAGGGCGAGGGCACGCGCGAGGACTACATCGCGCTGGTCGCCCAGCACTGGTTCATGTACGACGCGATCGAGCGCGCTGCCGAGGTGATGCGCCACGACCCCGTCGCCGCGCCCTTCATCAGCGAGAAGCTCACCCGCATTCCGGCGCTGGAGGCCGACCTCGAGTTCCTCATCGGACCGGATTGGCGCGACCGGATCGCCCCACTCCCGAGTACCCAGCGTTACGTCGACCGGATCAACGAGGTCGGCTCCACCTGGGCCGGGGGATACGTCGCCCACCATTACACCCGCTACCTCGGCGACCTTTCGGGCGGCCAGTTCATCGGCAAGCTCATGGCGCGTCAATTCGGCTTCGAGACCAACGGCATCGGCTTCTACGTCTTCGACGACATCGCCGACCCGCGCGCGTTCAAGGACGTGTATCGGGAGCAACTGGATGCCGCTCCCTGGGACGCCGACGAACAGGAGCGCGTCATCGACGAAGTGCTCCGCGCCTACCAGTTCAACACCGATGTCTTCGTCGACCTTGCCGCCGCCAAGGCTTCGGGCAGCATCGCCGAGATCGCCTGAGCGATCCTCAGGCTCGCCCGCGGACGGCAGCCATGAACCGCTGCACATCGGGGTCGACCCGGATGTCACGGGGCCGCAACGGGCGCGTCAGGTAGAGCCCGTCAAGCGAGGTCAGGCGGCTCAGCGCCACGTAGGTCTGGCCGGGCGCGAAAGCACCCGAGCCCAGGTCGATGATGGCTCTGTCGTACGTCTTCCCCTGCGACTTGTGAATCGTCACCGCCCACGCCAGGCGCAGCGGGAACTGGGTGAACTCCGCCACGATCTCGCGCGAGATCGACCGCGTCGACGAGTTGTACGCGTACCGGAACCTTTCCCAGACGGCGGGCTCGACATCCATCTGTTCACCATCGACCTCCACGCGCACCGTGCCGCCGGCGATCCGCGTCACGGTTCCGATGGTGCCGTTCACCCACCGGGGCGGCTGGCCGAATGTCGACACGTCGTTGCGCAAGAACATGACCTGAGCACCCACCTTGAGCTGCAGTTCCGCGTCGGCGGGATACGCGGCATCCCCACGTCCGAAGTCCCCGCTGATCTCGGCGTGCGCCGTCTGAGTCGCACCCGGCAGCGCATCCAGGTGAGCACGGTTGATGCGGGTGACGATGTCGTTGCGTGTGGCAAGCGTGATGATCGGAGGTTCGTCGGCCCCACCCACCGGCGGGGTGCGAGCGCCAGTGTCGTTGAGCACCTGGGCGATGTCGGCGGTGACCCGACCGTGGCGCACGGCTCCCAGCATCCGGCGGAACTCCGGATCGGATTGCCGATGGATCTCGGCGAGCTCGCGGATCTGGAGCGATGCGCCGTACCGCCCGAGATCCAGCAGCGACGACCCCTCCGATCCGGGAAGCGCCGCGTCCGACCCCGCCCACACCCGCGCATCGAAGAACCAGAACGACCGGTAGTGATCGCGGATGTACCGCTGCTCGTCGCCATGTCGTGGCGGCACCGGCGCGAGCTGGTACGGATCCCCGAACATGACGATCTGCACTCCACCGAACGGCTCGGCACGCCGACCTCGTGCCTGCCGAAGGGAACGATCGATGGCGTCCATGACGTCGGCGTTGACCATCGAGATCTCGTCGATCACGAGGGTGTCGATGGCGTTCAGCAGCTTGCGGGTGGCATCCGGATGCTCGAGGTCGGCGTCCGCGATCAAACCGATCGGCAAGCGCAGCAGAGAGTGGATCGTCTGGCCTTCGACGTTGAGGGCAGCGACACCGGTGGGCGCACAGACGGCGATCTGTTTGCTGGTCCGGTAGGACAGGTGCTGCAGGAGCGTCGACTTGCCGGTTCCGGCCCGACCGGTCACGAACACGTGGTCGCGCGTGTCCTCGATGAGTCGGAACAGCGCCTCTTGCTCTGCGGAGAGTTCGGGCGCCTGCACCGGGCCATGCTACCCAGCGCGCGCCGCGGCAGGGCGTCCTCACAGCACGTCGTTCCTAGACTGGTGCCGTGAGCACCACGGGGGAGAACGCGTCGGGCGGTGCTGCCATCGCGCCCGAGACGCCACTCGCGACAGGCGCCGCGCAGCGCGCGTCTCGCCGCGGCCGCCGGGACGCGCGCCGCTCACTCACCGGCGACCTCATCATCCTCTCGGCGGTCGGCCTACTGCTGATCGCCGCGTTCATCGCCGCGGGAGCGACCCTCTACGCGCAGTTCTACAGCCCGTCGGCCTTCGTGGTGCGCTACGCAAACCTGCTCGCTGACGGCAATGCCACCCAGGCGCTTGCCGTGCCGGGGGTCGCGGTCTCGTCAGCCGACCTGGAGGCCGCTGGGCTCCCCGCCAACGCTTCCGAGGACTTCCTTCGCTCCAGCGCGCTCGGCGATCTCAGCGACATCCGTGTCGTGTCTGAAACGAGAAGCGGCGACACCGTCGCGGTGACCCTCGCGTACTCCGCGGGCGGCCACGACGCATCCACGACGTTCTCGGTGGTACAGGACGGCATGATCGGGATCTTCCCGCGCTGGGAGTTCGCGCAGAGCCCCATCGCGGTCATGGATCTCACCGTCAACGGATCGGCGGAGTTCGCGGTGAACGGCTTCAGCGTGGACAAGCGGCAGGTCTCGCCCGACGGAGTCGCCGCCGACCTGTCAGCGTCGATTCCCCTGCTCGTGTTCTCACCCGGCATCTACTCGGTGACCGTCGACACCCCCACCGCGACCTCGCCGGGAGTTGCGATGCTCTCCGACGTCCCGTTCACAAGTGTCCCGGTCACGGTCACCGCGACGGCATCCGACGAGTTCGTCACCCTCGTGCAAGACAAGGTGGATGCCTTCCTCGAGGAGTGCACGCTGCAGCAGGTTCTGCAGCCCACCGCCTGCCCGTTCGGGTTCGATCTCACCGATCGAATCGTCACTCTGCCGACGTGGTCGATCGTGCAGGACCCGACGGTGTCGCTCGTGGCCGACGGCGCCGGGTGGCGCATCGCTGAGGCAGCCGCCATGGCGCACATCGAGCTTCGCTCTCGCTCCCTGTTCGACGGCAGCGTGAGCGATGTGAGTGTCGATGTCCCGTTCGTGGTCACGGGCACCATCGACATCCTTCCCGACGGCACGGCCTCGATCCTGCTCGGGTGAGGGTCGGCCGAGCTCAGCGCCCCACGCGTGCGTCGCGCTCGGCGAGCTGCGCCAGCCGAGCGTTGTACTCCTCGAGTTCGGCATCCGCCGTGCGCTCGGCCTGCCGGTCCTCGCGCCGTTGCGCGCGCTCGTCGCTGCGGCTCCACTGAATGGCGACGGTGATCGCGAGGATGAGGGTCGGGATCTCTCCGATCGACCATGCGATGCCCCCGCCGATGTACTGGTCCTCGAGCGGCGTCGCCCCCCACGTGCGGCCCATCGACCCGAACCACTCGGCCACCATCAACCCGCTGTTCATCATGATCGCGATACCGAAGAAGGCGTGCATCGCCATGACGCCGATGAGGATGAGCAGGCGGAACGGGTAGGGAAGGCGGTAGGGCACCGGATCGATGCCGATCAGCGACAGCACAAACAGGTAGCCCGTGATCAGGAAGTGGAAAATCATCCACTCGTGCCCGAGGTGGTCGTACAGACTCCAGCGGAACAGGTCGGTGTAGTAGAACAGCCAGAGCGAGAGGACGAAGTTCCCGGCGGCGAAGAACGGGTTGGTCACGACCGTCGCGAACGGCGTGTGGATGGCCCAGAGGATCCACTCGCGGCCACCGCGCGTGCCGTCGTCCCGCTTGCGTACAGCACGCAGTGCGAGGGTGACCGGGGCTCCCGCGACCAGAAGCAGCGGGATGCCCATCGTGAGCGCCATATGCCCGAACATGTGAACGCTGAACAGGTACTCCTGGTAGACGTTGTGTGCACCGTTGGTGATCCAGGCGAGCATGACGAGGCCCGAGAGGAACAGCACCGTGCGATACAGCGGCCACCGATCGCCGCGGGCACGAAGGCGCCAGACGCCGGCGAGATAGAAGAACGCCGCGAATGCGCACAGCAGCGCCCACAGCAGGTCGATCTCCCACGCGGCCACCCACTGCCACGGGGTCAGCTCGGGCGGTAGCGCCGCGCCCGTGAGGAACTCGGCCGGCGTCCGCAGCTCGGGCAGCGACGTGTCGACCGGCGGTGGGGTGCGCGCGAGCGCGACGGCGGCACCGCTCGCAAGTCCCATGAACCCGATCTCAGCGAGGATCAGCCACCAGAAGAACCGGGATGCGCGACTCTCGCGCATCCGATCGATCAGCCGAAGCCGGTACCAGGCCCCGAGCAGCCCCATGGCGACGAGCGCGACGATCTTCAGGGCGAGGATCGCGCCGTACGGCGAGAGCATCGCCTCCCACGTCACGACGCCGATGACACCGCGCACGTACCCGGATGCCGCGACGACCACGAACGCCACTATCGCGATGGTCGAGTACCGGCGCAGCACTGTCGTCATCCGCTCGGCGGGCAGCAGGGGCCGGATGACGATGAGCAGCAGCAGTCCCCCGAGCCAGAGAGCCGCTCCTTCGATGTGGAGCACCGTGGCCATCACCGCGGCGTTGTGGTTGGCCTCCTCGCCCGAGTGGCCCTGCGTGCCCACCGGGACGAGGGCAGCGATCGCGAGGATAGCGACCAGAAAGGTTCCCGTCCACGAGCGGACCGCGAAGGTGAGCACCGTCAGCAGTGCCCCGAACACCGTGGTGAGCAGCCACGCGCGACCGAGTTCGGTGTCGGTGAGGAACTTGCCGAACTGCGCCCCGAACTCGGGGCCGAGCGTGACCTGTGCGTTGAAGGCGTCGATGAACGTGAAGAAGCCCGTGACACCGGCGGCGACGGTGAAGACGGCTGCCGAGACGGATGCCACGTCCAGGGCCACATCGAAAGCCCTGTCGCCGGCCTTCAGGGCGAACAGGGCCAGGATCAGTGATCCCAGCAGCCCGGCTGCCGCGAGGTTGAAGATCAGCGTCGTGGTCGGCAGACCCCAGCGGACCACGGGTCCGGCATCCGCGATCACCAGCGGCGCGGCGCCGCCGCCGTACGCGAGGGAGGCCACCATCACGACGACGGCGACCGTCACGAGCGTCGCCGGGCCGATCGCCCGCAGCAGGCGGGAATCCATCCCCTCAGCCTACGCGCGCGAAAGGGGAGCATCCGCGGACGGACGCTCCCCTTTCGAGGTGAAGACGATAGGTCTTACTTGGCGGCAGCCTTGAGCTTGGCGCCGGCCGAGACCTTCACGCGCTTGCCGGCGGGGATCTTGATCTCCTCACCGGTCTGCGGGTTGCGGCCCGTACGAGCGGAGGTGGCGACCTGCTCGAACGAGACCCAGCCCGGGATCGACACCTTGCTGCCCTTGGCGACGGCCTCGGCGACAGTGGTGAACAGCGCGTCGACGACGCCCGAAACGGTGGCCTGGCTCTGACCGGTCGCGCTTGCGATGCTCGCGACGAGCTCGGTCTTGGTGATGGACTTTTCAGCCATTGTGGTTGTCCTCCAAGGCGGTGAAGTCCCCGCCCTCGTGCATGGACCGAAAGCTAGGTGGCTCCCGGCTGGTCTCTTGCCGACCGACCTCGAATATACCCACGAACCCCGGAATTCCGCGGATTTCGCGGGCATCGGCGTCCGATTCGCGGCGTGTCGCGTCACGGAAGTGACGCGTGTGACTCCCGTGACTGTCCGCCCCCCTCTCGCCGAGCGGGGGAACGCCAGAGCGAAGGAACGCGCAAGGCCCGACATCCGTGAGGATGCCGGGCCTTGCGTTCGCGGGCTGGCTCACCAGCTCGACAGTGCTTGTTCGCGGGCTGGCTTACCAGCTCGACAGTGCTTGTTCGCGGGCTGGCTTACCAGCTCGACTTGGTCACACCGGGCAGCTCGCCACGGTGGGCCATGTCGCGGAAACGCACACGCGAGATGCCGAACTTGGTCAGCACGCCGCGGGGGCGACCGTCGATCGCGTCACGGCTGCGCAGACGCACCGGCGACGCGTTGCGGGGAAGCTTCTGCAGGCCGACGCGAGCGGCTTCGCGCTGCTCGTCGGTCGCGTTCGGGTCCACGAGCTGCTTCTTGAGCTCGAGGCGCTTGGCGGCGTAGCGGTCCACGACCTCCTGGCGCTGCTTGTTGCGCGCGATCTTGCTCTTCTTAGCCATGGATCAGCGCTCCTCTCGGAATTCGACGTGCTTGCGGATGACCGGGTCGTACTTCTTGAGAACGATGCGGTCAGGGTTGTTGCGGCGGTTCTTGCGCGTCACGTAGGTGTACCCCGTGCCGGCGGTCGAGCGCAGCTTGATGATCGGACGAACGTCCTGAGCCTTCTTCGCCATTAGAGCTTCACACCCTTCGCGATGAGGTCCTTCACAACCGACTCGATGCCGCGCGCGTCGATCACCTTGATGCCCTTGGCGGACACGTTCAGGGTGACCTTACGACCGAGCGAGGGCACGTAGTAGGTCTTCTTCTGCACGTTCGGGTCGAAGCGGCGCTTCGTCCGGCGGTGCGAGTGCGAGATGTTGTGACCGAAGCCGGGAACCGCTCCAGTCACCTGGCACACTGCAGCCATGGTGATGTCTCCTTCTGTACCGTGACACCGGACGGTGCCACCCAAGATCCCTTGTCTGCACCCCGCACTCGACAGGCCGTTTCCGGCCGGATGATGAGGGAAGGGTACGAACTGCGTGCTGGAGTGCGCGCAGACAAAGAGTCAGTCTAGCACGGCGGCTGCGCGCGCCCCTTGCGCTCCCCGCCCCCAGCGGAAGGCCGAGACCGTGGGGTCGCCCGGGATCCAGAACCGCCACGGGTAGGCGTCAGTGCCCGCGACTCCGGCGACCCCGACCCGAGGACCGGTAGCAACGGACGTCACCGGTTGCTCGCGCAGAAGCAGGAGAGCCACGGCACCGGACTGTTCCGCACCGGTGACGGCGTCGACGCCGTCGTGCTCGGCGTGGCGCAGACCGAGACACTGACCGAGACGTCCGGGCCCGCGTGCAAGGTCGCGCACGGGCCCAGGCTCCCGCGCCGCGAACCGGCGCCGCGTCGCGATCTCAGTCCCCTCGACGATCTCGGCAGCCCGCAGCAACACACCACCGGCGACCCCCGCCGGCGCGCACACGACGTTGACGCACGAATGGATGCCGTGACTGAGGTAGACGTAGAGGTGACCCGGTTCGCCCCACATCGTGGCGTTACGCGGGCTGCGGCCCGAGCGCGCATGGGATCCGGGGTCGGGGACGTCGCCGGTTCCGGCGCCGTGGTAGGCCTCGACCTCGGTGAGTCGGGCGACGACGCGCTCACCGCCGACCTCGACGACCAGATGGGCTCCGAGGAGTGTCGGTGCGACTTCCACCGGCAGGGCTGAGAGGTCGTCGCGCGCTGCCGGACGCAGACCGTCGGGAACCGTCACCGCCACGACACCGACTGTCGGCACCACGAGATCGACGAGCCAGCGAGCGCCACGAGTTCGCGAGCTTCCGAACTCTCGTCCCGCGGCAGTTCGACGATGTGCGTCTCGACGGTCGCAGGAAGGGGCAGTTGGTAGGTGTCGTACGGGTTGGATGCCAGGTCCGGCGCCACGAGCATCGCCGCGTATTGACCGCTCGGCGACACGCACGTCTGCAGGACGGCGTCGGTGTCCGGCGCCGAGAACACCTCCCTCGACGCCCCGGTGTCATCGACGAGGACGACGGATGTCGCGCCAGTCGGCAGGCCGGTCTCGGCGATCGGGAACGTCGTACGCAGCGTCCCACCGCGCGGGAGGGGCATGACGCTGCCGATCACCGCCGGGTCGGTGCCGACATCCAGCGGCGTCTCCTCGCCGGTCAGGAGGTCGAGTACAACGAGCCCATCGATGCGCTCGACGATCGCCTGAGCGGTTCCCGGAGCTATGCCATCGATCGCGAGCGCCGTACCGAGAGCGGTCGGAGCCTCGCCCTCGGGGTCGGTCAGCAACAGGTTTCCGTCGAAGGCGACCAGCAACACACTGTCGGTGTCGGGCACGAACGACCATTGCGCGACGCGCTCGTCGGCGCCCGCGACGACGACCTTCGCGGGCTCGGCGGTCGGGGTGTCGAGCGATGCCGTGTACAGCGCCGATTCGTCACCCGAACCCGTCCCGACCGTCGACGAGGTGAACAGGTATCCAATCCGATCCCCCCGGTCAGCGATCTGCAGATCAGCGATATATCCGCTGCCCGGCAGTGTCAGTTCGACCGGGTTCTGCCCGTCGAGGTCGGTCATGATCAGCGCGCTTTCGCCGTCTTCATCGACGAGCACGACAAGGTGATCGCGGGTCGCACGGTAGTCCTCGATGTGCGGGTGGGCGAACACGGCGACGGCGGCTTCACCGGTGAGGTCGGTGCGGAAGATCGTGTCGCCATCGACAGTGCCGCGCTGCAGCAGGAACACCTCGCTCGGCGGGGTGGTGAACGTCTCGGTGATCGTGGATGACGGACCCCCCGACACTCCGGTCACCCCGTCGATCGTGACGGTGTACTCGGTGTCGGCATCGAGCGGAACCGTGAAGCGCACCCCGATGCTGCGACCCGAGGTGTCGATGTCGAACGGTGTTGCGGGGGTCACCGTGACAGAGGTGGGGTCGACGTCGGCGAGCGACTGCGAGGTCGTCACGATGAGCCGGGACCCGGATGCCGCGATGGCAGCTGACGGGTCGACCTGCACCGCGGTCACTCGCGGCCCCATGAGAACGGTGGCCGCGGCTCCGAGAGCGCCGACGAGCCCGATGGCCGCAGCGACCCCGACGAAGCCGAGGACGAATCCCCGCAGTCGTCGACGGGCAGCTCGCTGTCGGCGCGACGGCGTCGCCGCGTCGCGCCGTCGGCCCGCGTCAGTACTCATACGGGTCCTCGGGCTCGGGTACGGTCTCGACCGAGTCGGCAGCGATGTGCAGCCGCCCGTCGGAGTCCGATCGCACCGTGCCCGTCACGGTAGCCCACTCGCCCTCGGGCGCTGCCGCGCCGCCCCAGGCGATCGGCACCGCGGCCAGTTGCGCGTCGATGACGCAGTGGGTGATGACGAACCGCGACAGCAGGAAGCCGGCCCCGGCATCGCCCGGGGAGACGAAACCGGTCAGAGTGACGGCGTCGCCGTCGAAGGATGCCGGGTCTGTCGCCGTCGCGAACACCGTCGCCCACTCGCCCACCCCGAAGGTCGCCGTATCGCCCGTGGAAGCCAGGGTGACGACATCCCGGCCGCCGAACAGCACCGGCGTGGTCGAGGCGCTCGTCGAGGCGAACTGCGGCGACAGCGACGAGGGTGGCAGGGCGAGCGCGCCGACCACGACGGCACTCGCAAGCACTCCGGCGACGACCGTGCCGGCCAGGGCGACCGGATGCCGCGCGTGGGCAAGCGCATTGCCCTGCTCGGTCCCCTCCGTCGCGGCGCGGCCGCGGTCGGCATCCGTGTGATGGGCCGAACCGGTGTCACCGTGATCGTGTCCGTGGTCGTTTTCGGCACCCAACGGCAGCGCGAAGGACGCGATGGCGCCAATCAGAACGATGACCGACATACCCACCGCGAACCACGCCGACTCAGGGTTGATGTAGAGCGACAGTCGCCCCGTCACCGCAAGCCCGATGGTGAGGACGGCGAGGGCTGAGGCGAGCCCGACACCGAGCCAGCGTGTTCCGAGGGAGCTGAGCCTAGGCAAGAAGGTTCACCACCGTCCCCATCGCGAAGGCAGACAGCACGACGACCACGACGATCCCGACGAGGGTGCGGGTCGTGAAGGTCGTGCGCAGCAGGGCGAGCATCTTCACATCCACCAGCGGGCCGACAAGAAGGAACGCCACGATCGAGCCGGGGGTGAAGGTCGAGGCGAACGACAGCGCGAAGAACGAGTCGACGTTGGAGCAGATCGAGACGACCATTGCGAGCGCGATCATGGCGACGATCGACAGTGCCGGATTCGATCCGATCGCCAACAGCACGTCCCGCGGGATCAGCACTTGAACGGCTCCGGCGATGGCGGATCCGATGATGAGCGCGGGCATGACGGCGCGCAGCTCGACGACCAATTGGGCAAGGCTCCGGCGCCCCTTGCCGCCGGGCTCGTGAGTCACGAGCCCGCACGTGTCGCGGAACCGGTCGGTCAGCAGCGCGTCGGGGCTCGGATGCCGGCTGTACAGCCAGCCGAGGAGGTTTGCGATCAGGAAACCGCCCACCAGGCGCGCCACCAGGATGCCGTCGCTGAACCCGAACGCCTGGTGCGTCGTGATGATCACGATGGGGTTCACGATGGGTGCCGCGATGAGGAAGGTGAGGGTCTCGGGCACCGTGAACCCGCGCATCAGCAGGCCACGGGCGAACGGGACGTTGCCGCACTCGCACACGGGAATGAACATGCCGAGCAGGGACAGCACGCCGCGTCGCAGCCACGGGGTGCGTGGCATCCATCGCTCGAGCACTCCTGGCGGGATCCACACCTGCACGACGATCGACAGCACCACCCCGAGCACCACGAACGGGAGCGACTCGATGAGAACGCTGATCGCGAGGGTCAGCCCATCCTGGGCGCGAGTCGATAGCGGTGAGGCGAACAGTGAGGGCGCGAGGGCATCAATCGCGACAAGAAGCGCGATGAAGAGGATGCCGATTCCGACGCCGACTCCCGCCCGTACTCCCGGGGTCGCACCCTCGGAGCGGACGCCTTCGGTCGCCGGAGCGTCAGCGCGCACGGTTCCCGTCGCCGGATGCCGCGCGGGCGCGCGCCGTGCACTCGGGGCAGCGCCCGAAGATGTCGACGACATGCTCGGCATCCGTGTAGCCGTGCTGCTGCGCAACCGACCGGGCCCACTGCTCGACGGGGGTCGCTGCGATCTCCACGGTCGCGCCGCAGGACCGACAGATCAGGTGATGGTGATGCCCCGAGGTCTCGCACGCACGGTAGAGGCTTTCGCCGTCGGGTCCGTGCAGCGTGTCGGCCGCGCCCTCATCGGCGAGACTTGCCAGGGCGCGGTAGACCGTCGCGAGGCCGATCCCCGTGTCTTCATCACGAAGAACGGCGTGAAGTGACTGGGCACTGATGAAGCCGGGGGCATGGCCCAGCGCCGTGCGCACGCGTTCGCGCTGCCAGGTATTGCGTTGCGCCATGGCCGGGAGTCTATCGACCTACCTTCGGCGCCGGCTGGGAGCGCGTGGGAGCCCTCACGCGAACCGCGCCCGAGTCACCCGACCGCGCCGACCGCCGACGAGGCGGCAGACGAGATAGATCAAGAACGAGATCGTCGTGATGTAGGGGCTCACCGGGAGGGTTCCGGCGATCGCCAGCAGGATGCCACCCACTGCCGACACGAAGCCGAAGCCGGCCGCCAGCAGCGGAACGCTCCAGGGCCCGGATGCGATGCGCATGGCAGCAGCAGCGGGGGTCACGAGCAGGGCCATGACCAGGAGCGCGCCGATGATGTGGATCGCCACGGCGACGATCAGCCCGAGCAGCAGCATGAATCCGAGCGAGACCGCCGTGACCGGTACGCCGCGCGCTGCAGCGGATTGCGGGTCAAGCGAGTCGAAGCGCAACGGCCGCCAGATGAAGAGCAGTCCGAGCAGAACCAGGATGCTGATCGCGATCAACCACCCGAGCTGCGCGTTCTGCACCGAGACGATCTGACCCGTCAGCAGGCTGAACCGGTTGGCGCTGCGACCGCTGTAGAGAGAGAGGAACAGGATGCCGAGGCCGAGGCCGAACGGCATCAGCACGCCGATGAACGAGTTACGGTCCCGCGCCCGCGCACCGAGCCATCCGATGAGCCCGGCGGCGATGAGCGAGCCCACGATCGACCCCGTCACGACATCCCAGCCGATGAGGAGCGCGAATGCGGCTCCCGCGAAGGAGAGTTCGCTGATGCCGTGGACGGCGAAAGCCATGTCGCGCTGCATCACGAAGACGCCGACGAGGCCGCCGACCAGGCCCAGCACTGCCCCCGCGATGACCGAGTTCGAGACCAGCGCGAGGATCGCGCCGTAGTCGGCCATCCCCCCGAACATCGCGTCGCCGATGTCAGACCAGTTCATGCGTGCACCCCACCGGGTTCGTCGCCGTCGTCGTGGTGATGGTGCGAGACCTCGGCATCCGGCGCCCCGACGACGACGAGCCTGTCGCCGGCCCGCAGCACGGCGACGGGAGCGCCGTAGAGGTCGCTAAGAACGCTCGTCTGCAAGACCTCATCGGGCTTTCCGAGCGTGAAGCGCCCCCCGGCGATGTAGAGGATGCGGTCAACGACGTCGAGGACAGGGTTGATGTCATGGGTGACGAACAGCACACCGGTGCCATGCTCGCGGCGATGCCGGTCGATGAGCGCCACGATCGCTTGCTGGTTGGCAAGATCAAGGCTCGTGAGCGGCTCGTCGCACAGCAGCAGGTCGGGGTCGTCGGCGATCGCCTGCCCGATGCGCAGCCGCTGCTGCTCGCCGCCGGAGAGTTCGCCGACGGGCCGGTCGGCGAACCCCTCGGCGCCGACGTCTGCCACCAGCGCGTCGACCCGGTCGCGCTCACTGCGGCGGGGGAGGCTGAACCCGAACTTGTGACCGGTGACACCGAGGGTCACCAGGTCACGACCGCGCAGCGCGGTCTCGGGCGGCAGGGGACGCTGCTGAGGAACGTAGCCGATGTGCCGGTTGCCCCGATGCTCAACCCGGCGGCCGCTGGTCTCGATGGTCCCCGCGCTCAGGTGTTCGAGGCCGAGGATGGCGCGCAGCAGCGTCGTCTTGCCCGACCCGCTGGGTCCGAGAACCGCGATGAACTCGCCGGGTTCGACGTCGAGGTCGAGCCCGGCCCACAGTTCCCGCTCGCCACGGCGCAGCGCCGCTCCGCGGATGCGGAGCGGCGGCTGGGCGTCCGAGGTCGCGCTGGAGCTCACGCGTCGAGCGCGTCCGCGAGCTCCGCGATGTTCTGCTGCATCCACGAGATGTAAGTCTGGCCCTCCCTGAGGGTCTCCGTGAACTCCAGCACCGGGATTGACTGCGCAGTCGCGGCATCGATGACCTGCGTGGTCTCGGCGCCGCCGGTCTGTGCGTTGGCGATGACGACCTTGACGGAGCCGTCTTCGACGATGCCCAGCGCCTCGAGCAGAGTTGCGGGGGGCACGTCCTGCCCCTCCTCGACTGCCTCGCTGAACGCTTCGGGCGTCAGGTTCTCGAGCCCGGCTGCCACGATCAGGTAGACGGGCACGGGCTCGGTGACGAAGACTCCGGTGCCGGCGTGAGCTGCCGAGATCTCGTCGAGGGATGCCTCCAGCCCGGCGATCTGGTCGATGAAGGCTGCAGCGTTGGTCTCGAAGAGGTCGGCGTTGTCGGGGTCGAGCGTCGAGAGCTCCTCAGCGATGGCTTCGGCGAGGTGCTCCATGGTGTGAGGGTCGTACCAGACGTGCTCGTTGAATCCCTCGATGTGCGCGTGGTCGTGACCGTCCTCATCGGCGTGGTCGTGACCTTCCTCCCCAACTTCGCCCTCAGCGGGGTAGTCGTGGTTGAAGGTGGCAGCGGTGATGACGGGCGCCGTCGTGCCGCTGGCCTCGATCATGGCATCCATGAAGCCGTCGTATCCGCCGCCGTTCTCGATGATGAGATCGGCTTCCGAAACCGTGAGCTGGTCCTGGGCCGTCGGCTCGAACTCGTGCGGGTCCTGAGCCGACGACGTGATGATCGAGGTGACGGTGACGGCATCACCCCCGATCTCTTCGGCGATCTGACCGTAGACGTTGGTCGACGCGACGACGCCGATGGTTGCTTCGGCCGGGGAGGATGTCGCCGGCGTTCCACCCGTGCCGGCGCAGGCCGTGAGCGTGAGGGCGGATGCCGCGCCGAGCGCGAGCAGGGTGGAAAGTCGTCGGGTTGACATGTCGACAATGATAACGGCGGTGAGAATCATTATCAAAACGGGAGGCGGGTACATTCCGGCATTCCCGAGCGCGACGGGTCAGTCGAGCAGCAGCGCGGGTTCCTCGAGGATCGACGCGACGTCGGCGATGAAGCGACTCATCCCGTCGCCGTCGATGACGCGGTGATCGAACGAGCCCGAGACCGTGGTGACATAGCGAGGACGCACCTCACCGTCCACGACCCAGGGCTTCTGCCGGATGGTGCCCATCGCGACGATGCCCGACTCCCCGGGGTTGATGATCGGGGTTCCGGCATCCATTCCGAACACCCCGATGTTGGTGATCGTGATCGTGCCGCCCTGCTGGTCGGCAGGCGTGGTCTTGCCCTCGCGCGCCGTGAGGGTGAGCTTCTCGAGGGCCCGTGCGAGCTCTCGCATGTTGAGGTCCTGGGCGTCCTTGATGTTCGGCACCAGAAGCCCGCGCGGGGTGGCCGCAGCGATCCCGAGGTTGACGTAGTGCCGCACGCTGATCTGGGCGCCGCCGTCACCGTCGACCCACGCCGCGTTCACCATCGGCGTGCGGCGTACCGCCCAGATGACGGCGCGCGCCATGATCAGCAGCGGCGAGACCTTGACGTCGGCGAAGTCGGGGGATGCCTTGAGTCGCTTGACGAGCTCCATGGTGCGGGTCGCGTCGACATCCGTCCACACCGACACGTGCGGTGCCGAGTACGCCGACTGCACCATCGCGGTCGAGGTGGCCTTGCGCACACCCTTGACCGGGATCGACTCGACCCGGCCCGCCGCCTGCGCGAACGGCGAGGCGACGCCGTTGGGGGCGGGAGGCGCTGGTGCCGCTTCCGGTGTCACGGTGATGGTCTCTTCGCGCACTTCGGGCCAGTCGGGAGTCTCGATATTGCGGAAGACGCTTGCCTGCGACGCGTGCTTCACGACGTCCTCGCGGGTGACTTCGCCGGCCTCACCCGAAGGGGTCACGGCGGCAAGGTCCACGCCGAGATCGCGCGCGAGCTTGCGGATCGGCGGCTTCGCGATGACCCCGACGGATGCCGTCACCGGCCGCTCAGCGGGCTTGCGGCGACGCGAGGTGACAGCTCCACCCGTCCCGTATCCGACCAGCACCGCGCCGCCGCCCTCAGCACCACCTTCCGCTGTCTCAGATTGCGCGTCACCGCCCCCGGGAGCGTCGGTCTGTGACAGCGGAGCGGATGCGGCGGGAGCCGTCTCGATCGTCACGATCGGGGTTCCGACGGCGACGGTCACGCCCTCCTCGACGAGCGTCTCGCCGACCGTGCCGGTAAACGGCGAGGGCAGTTCGACCAGGGACTTGGCGGTCTCGATCTCGACGAGCACGTCGTTGACCTGCACGGCGTCGCCGGGCGCGACCTTCCAGGTGACGATCTCGGCCTCGGTCAGGCCCTCCCCCACATCGGGGAGAACAAAGGTCTGCGTGCTCATGTCGGTCCTTTCGCGGTGCACGAACTCCTGCACCTCGGTGGTCTGTGCCTCAGTATCGCCGTGTCCGTGCCGACATTGCAGGAGTTAGCGCCATCGGGTGTCAGTAGGCGAGGGCGCGGTCGACGGCCTCGAGGATGCGGTCGGCATCCGGGAGGTAGGTGCCCTCGAGCTTGGCGGGCGGGAACGGCGTGTCGAACGCCGACACCCGCAGCACCGGCGCCTCGAGCGAGAAGAACGCGCGCTCGGTCACGGTAGCGGCGATCTCGCTGCCCAGGCTCGTGAAGCCCGGGGCCTCCTGTGCATAGACCATGCGGCCGGTGCGGCGCACGGAGTCGAGGATCGGACCGTAGTCGACCGGTGAGAGCGAACGCAGGTCGACGACCTCACAGCTCGTGCCCTCGGACTCGGCGAGAGCCGCTGCCTGCAGCAGTGTGCCGACCATGGCGCCGTGGCCGACAAGGGTGACGTCGGTGCCGCGGCGGACGATGCGGGAGGCGTGAAGTGGCAGGGCAGGGGCAGTCGTGTCCACCTCGCCCTTCTGCCAGTACGCGCTCTTGGGCTCAAGGAAAATCACTGGGTCGTTGGAGGCGATCGCCTCCTGGATCATCCAGTACGCGTCTCCCGCGGTGGCGGGGCTCACAACCCGCAGGCCCGGGGTGTGCGTGAAGTAGGCCTCGGGGCTCTCCTGGTGGTGCTCGATCGCGCCGATGTGCCCGCCGTAGGGGATGCGAATGACGACCGGCATCGACACTGCCCCCTCGAGGCGGTTGGTCATCTTCGCCAGCTGCGAGGTGATCTGATCGAACGCCGGGAACACGAACCCGTCGAACTGGATCTCGCACACCGGGCGGAACCCGGCCATGGCCAGCCCGATCGCGGTACCGACGATGCCGGACTCGGCAAGGGGCGTGTCGAGCACCCGCTGCTCGCCGAATTCTGCCTGCAGCCCCTCGGTCACCCGGAACACGCCGCCGAGACGACCGATGTCTTCACCCATGAGCAGGACGCGGTCGTTCGTTGCCAACGCCTGCCGCATACCGGCGTTGAGCGCGCGCCCCAAGGGCATGGGCCCGGATGCCGGAGCCGCGGCGGCCGCGGAAGCCTGGCCGGTGGAGGTCGAGACGGTGGTCATCGGGTGCCTCCCTCGAAGGATGCCTCATACTCGGCGAGCCAGCGGCGCTGCTCGTCCATGAGCGGGTGCGGGTCACTGTAGACGTGAGCGAACATCGCGTCGCGCTCCAGTCCGCCGAGCTCATTCGTGCGCACGCGCAGATCATCGGCAGCGGCTGCGGCCTCGGCATCCACCTCGTCGAAGAGCGTGAAGGGGGCTCCGCGATGCTCGAGGAAGGCCCGCATTCGTGCGATCGGGTCGCGCTGAGCCCACAACTGCTCCTCGTCGGAGGTGCGGTACTTGGTCGGGTCGTCACTGGTGGTGTGGGCACCGACGCGGTAGGTCATCGCCTCGATCGCACGGGGCCCTTCGCCGCTCCGCGCCTCGTCGAGGGCACGCCGGGTGACGGCGTAGCTGGCGAGTACGTCGTTGCCGTCGATGCGGATGCTCGGCATCCCGTACCCCTCTCCGCGCCGCACGAGCGGCGTGCGGGACTGGGTCGCGACCGGCACCGAAATGGCCCACTGATTGTTCTGCAGGAAGAAGACTTCGGGCGTGCGGTAACTGGCAGCGAAGACCATTGCCTCGTGCACATCACCCTGGCTGGAGGCGCCGTCGCCGTAGTAGACGATGACGGCTTCGTCACGCTCTAGGTCGCCGGTGCCACAGCGTCCGTCGAAGACCAGGCCCATGCCGTAGCCCGTGGCGTGCAGCGTCTGGGCCCCGAGCACCAGCGTGTAGATGTGGGTGTTGCCGTTGGCCGGGTCTGTCGGGTCCCATCCGCCGTGCGAGAGTCCGCGCATGAGCTTGATGATCCCGATCGGATCCACGCCCCGGATTCGGGTGACGACGTGCTCGCGATAGGAGGGGAAGAGGTGATCCTGCGCGCGGGCGGCGCGGGCCGAACCGACCTGTGCTGCCTCCTGTCCGAGGCTCGGGGGCCAGAGTGCGAGCTGTCCCTGGCGCTGGAGGTTGGTTGCCTGCCGGTCGATCGCACGGATGACGACCATGTCGCGGTACAGCATCTCGAGGTCGGAGTCGGCGAGCGCGTTCACGAGCTCGAGGTACGGCTCGGCTGCCGGATTGGGCGCGAGGGAGCCGTCAGCGGCGAGGATGCGGACGAGCTCAGGTTCTTCTGGCTGGGTCACGGTCCCTACGCTACCCGCGTGCGGGGTGCCCTTCCGGGAGGTCCTCTACAACGGAACCCGCGATCCGTAGCACTCTGTCCACAGACTCATGCTCTCCGACGGATATGCGAACACCCTCTCCCGCGAAGGGCCGGACGACGATTCCGCCGTCATGGAAGGCGTCGGCCACAGCCAGCGTGTCGGGTCCGGTGGCAAGCCACACGAAGTTTCCCTGGGCCTCGGGGACGCGCCATCCCTGGTTCCGCAGGCCTGCCGCGAGCGCATCGCGGCGCTTGGCGATCTCGGCTACCCGCTCGAGCAGCTCGTCGCGTGCGTCGAGGCTCGCCAGGGCCGCCTCTTCAGCGTGGGCGGTGACAGAGAGCGGGATGGCGGTGCTGCGCGCGGCATCCAATACCCGCGGGTGACCGATGCCGTAGCCGACGCGGAGTCCCGCGAGACCGTAAGCCTTCGAGAAGGTGCGCAGCACGACGACATTCGGATGCCCGGCCTGCAGCACCCGCACGCCGTCGACGGCATCCGGGGCCGTGACGAACTCCGCGTACGCCTCGTCGAGCACGATCAGCACGTCGCGAGGCACCCGGGCGACGAAGTCGTCGAACTCGGATTGCGTGACCACCGGACCGGTGGGGTTGTTGGGGCTGCACACCAGAATCGTGCGGGTGCGGTCGGTGACAGCATCCGCCATCGCGGCGAGATCGTGGCGCGCGTCGGCGGTGAGCGGCACACTCACTGATGCCGCGCCCGACACCTCGACCAGCGACGGGTAGGCCTCGAATGAGCGCCACGCGTAGATCACCTCGTCGCCGGGACCTGCGGTCGCCGAGATGAGTTGCGCGATGAGCGAGACGCTTCCGGCGCCGATGTGCACGGCGTCGGGGCTCACGCCGTAGTCGGCGGCGATCCGATCCCGCAGCCGCGCAGCGCTCGCGTCGGGGTAGCGGTTGACCGCTGTTACCGCGCGCATCGCGTCGATCACGCCAGGGAGCGGGTCGTACGGGTTCTCGTTGCTCGAGAGCTTGAACGCGTCTGGCGCCGCCTGTCGGCCCTGCTTGTAGGGGGGCAGGGCCGCGATCGCGGGGCGTACGCGAACGGGGATCGGGTCGGGTTCGGTCACTCCATGAGTTTAGGACCGGGGCGGTTTCAGGACCGGCCCGAGTGCGCGACCGGGCTGTTACCTGTCTGCACCCTCGTGAAAGACTGCGGGCATGAGTTTCCTCGTCCGCATCGTCGTGAACGCGTTCTCGATCTGGATCGTCACCCTGATCCCTGCCCTCGGGGTCACTGTCATCCCGTTCGCACCGGGGGAGACGCTGCAGTTGGTGCTGACGCTGCTGCTGGTGGCGCTCATCTTCGCGCTTGTGAACACCATCATCGGCACGGTAATCAAGGTGCTCGCCTTCCCGATCTACATCCTGACGCTCGGGCTCATCTCGCTGGTGATCAACGGCTTCCTGCTGTGGCTGACCGCCTGGTTCACGCAGTGGTGGGACTGGGGTCTGCGAGTCGAGGACTTCTGGTGGGGTGTGGTCGCGGCCCTTCTGATCTCGATCATCAACTGGTTCATCGGGATCCTCCTCCGGCCCCGCCGCAACAACGACTGAGTCGGCCTCAGTTGCCGCCTCGATCGGCGGCGTATTCGGTGACGGTCACGCTCTCGGCCGACCCGAGGTCACGCCACAGTTCCCGCAGCGCCGCAGTGCGGGGGTCACTCGAGGCATCCACCATCGCCGCCGTCTCGGCGTACCGCTCGATGCCGTGCGCTGCCAGGGTCAGGTCTTGCACGCCGCCTGTCGGGTCGGCCACCCGCTCCGCAACGAAACTTCCCGGCGCGCCCACCGTCTCGGCGTGACCAGCGCCGGCGAGCCCCGCGACGGGATCGTCGGTGTGACGGATGCCGACGCTGAGCACGCTGTCGGGCACTGCTGCCTCGACGGGTGAGCCGTAGGTGACGAGGGTCTGCACGTCGTAGGTGCCCTCCATCGCGAGAGCAGAAGCGAGCATCGCTCCCTGCGAGTGGCCGAAGACGTGGACCGGCTCGCCGGGAGCCACGCCTGCCTCGCGGAGGGCGAGTTCGACGGACTCGAGGGACGCCGATCTCTCACCCCCGTACAGCTCGAGGTTCGAGCGCATGTCGAACGGGTCGCCCGAGCCGCCGGAGATGGTCTGTGTCCCGGCGATGTAGACGGCCGCCTGCGACCCACCGCCGGGCATCGCGTAACGCTCGACGCGCACCCGGGCCTCAGCGGCGCCGGGCACGCGGCGGGCGGCATCCGCCAAACCCGTCAACGGCCCCGATGCCAACGCTGATGAGGGGGTTGGGGCTACTGCGCGCACGGTAGTCGGCGCGGTAGGGGCTCCGGGCGGCGTGGCTGGAGGTGCCGTGGGCGGGTGCCGGGTCCCGCCGCGATGCCCGGGCACTGATGTCGAGGGCGCCGTGGCCGCGGCATCCGCCGCCGGAGCGCCCGGCGAGACCGGCGCCCGCGACATCCGGCCGAAACCCGCGAGCGCCACCCCACCCCAGAGCACACCGGTGCCGACGGCCAGGGGAAGGGCCATCCCGGGAATCCACCACGTCGCAGCCGCAGCCTGGCGGGCCATCTCGATCGGACCGCCGCTGCGCCACCCGCGCACCGCGGTGTCGGCAGCGCGCGCGGCGTCCGGGTACTCCTGCTCAAGCAACGCCATCCGCGACTCGATCGCTCGCGCCGCATCGGCATCGCCGGCGGCGGCCGCTGCCGCGTGCTGCGCCCGCAGTTCGATGAGCTCATACGCTGCAGCGAGCCCGTCGAGGGCTGCCGCGAGCGCCGCCGGTTGCTCCGCAGCCCGGTCAGCGCCGCTTGCGAGCCACCGCGCCTCGAGGTCAATGCCGAACCGGGTCGCGGTGGCTGCGGCATCCGTTGCCACCCAGCGCGCCCGGTCCGCGAATTCGCCCAGACGGATGCCGAACTCGCGCAACCGCGCGGCGACCGCTCGCAACAGCTCGGTGTCGACGGCGATCGCACCGCCGCTGCGGATCTCCAGATCGCTCACGCCCCAGCTCCGGCCAGACCGAAGCCGGGGTACCCGCCCGCGATGGACCACGGATGCGGCGCTCCGACGTCGGCGCGCAGATCGAGGGCGCGCTCTCGCAGGCCGCGCAGCGCGGCCACAAGCTCCGCCATCTCGGTCTGGAACTCGGCGACGGCCGGCGTCTCCCAGCCACTGACCCGCGCGATCGCCTCGGCGTCGGCAGCGAGGTCGTCAGCCCACGACGCGAGCGCCGCGAGCTGTGCCCGCACGGCACCGGCCGCCGGTGACGCACACAGCTCATCCATTCGTCCACGGTCGCTGACCCTCGGGGCGCGGGATGCGGCATCCGTCACGTATTGTCGACGGTTCGGCCCCCGGCGAAACCGGGGAGGAGGCGACGAACTGATGCGATCGCCGGGCAGGAGGGGTATGAATGAACGCATGACTGCGAACGCCGTCGAGCCGTTTCGCGTCGTCTTCGTCTGCACCGGCAACATCTGCCGGTCTCCCATGGCCGAGGTCGTGTTCCGCGCCCTGGCCGACAGTGCGGGCGTCGGCGACCGCGTGCTCTCCACCAGCGCCGGCACCGGAGACTGGCATGTCGGCGAGCGCGCCGATGAACGCACCATCGAGGCGCTGGCCCGGCGCGGCTACGACGGCGCGCGCCATCGCGCACGGCAGTTCGGCAGAGCCGATTTCGCTCGCAGCGACCTGGTGCTTGCCCTCGATCGCAGCCATGAGCGGATCCTGCGCGGCTGGGCACACTCGGACGCGGATGCCGACAAGATCTCTCTGCTCATGTCGTTCGATGCCGCGGCCCCGACCCTCGATGTGCCCGACCCGTACTACGCCGACGAGGCGATGTTCGACGAGGTGCTCGGTATGATCGAGAACGCCAGCCGCGCACTCTTCCGCCAGCTGGAGCCGGCGCTTCGCCCCGCGCCCTGAGGCGATCATCGCCCGGCGCGACGGGAGCCCGGACCGCAGATCCGACAGGAGTACCGTGACCTCCCTGCCCCGTGAGCACGACGCCAGCTCGTTCGGCGATCAGCCGCTGAGTCCCCTCGACGGACGGTACCGCGCCGCGGTGGCACCCCTGAGCGACTATCTCTCGGAGGCCGGCCTCAACCGTGCCCGCGTCGAGGTCGAGGTCGAGTGGCTGATCGCCCTCACCGGCCGTTCCCTGTTCGGCACAGCACCGCTCGAGGAGACGCAGAAGGAGCGCCTTCGCGCGCTGTACCGCGGCTTCGGCGCCGACGAGATCGCGTGGCTCGCCGAGAAAGAGTCAGTGACCCGCCACGACGTGAAGGCCGTCGAGTACCTCGTTCGCGACCGGCTCAGCGAGCTCGGACTCGAGCAGATCGCCGAACTGACCCACTTCGCGTGCACGAGCGAGGACATCAACTCGGCCTCCTACGCACTCACGGTGCAGCGCGCCGTCGTCCAGGTCTGGCTGCCCCGACTCCGCGTCGTGATCGACCGGCTCGCCGCCCTCGCCCACGAGCACCGGGACGCTCCCATGCTCTCGCGCACCCATGGGCAGCCGGCGACCCCCACAACGATGGGCAAGGAGCTCGCCGTCTTCGTGTGGCGACTCGAGCGGGTCGAGCGGCAGATCGCGGCATCCGAGTTCCTCGCGAAGTTCTCGGGCGCCACCGGAACCTGGTCAGCCCACCTCGCCGCTGAGCCCGACACCGACTGGCCGGCCCTCTCGCGCGAGTTCATCGAGTCGCTCGGGATCGGGTTCAACGTCCTGACGACCCAGATCGAGTCGCACGACTGGCAGGTCGAGCTCTACGACCGGATCCGGCACGCGGGCGGCATCCTGCACAATCTCGCGACCGATGTCTGGACCTACATCTCGCTCGGGTACTTCTCGCAGATCCCGGTGGCCGGCGCGACCGGCTCGTCGACGATGCCGCACAAGATCAACCCGATCCGCTTCGAGAACGCCGAGGCGAACCTCGAGATCTCGGGTGGGCTGCTGGCCACGCTGGCGCAAACACTCGTCACCTCGCGGCTGCAGCGGGACCTCACCGATTCCACGACGCAGCGCAATATCGGCGTCGCCCTGGGGCACTCACTGCTCGCGCTCGACAACCTCGCCCGGGGACTCACCGAGATCTCGCTCGCGCAAGCCGCGCTGGATGCCGACCTCGAGGGTAACTGGGAGGTCCTGGCCGAGGCGATCCAGACCGTGGTGCGCGCTGAGATCGTGGCCGGACGCTCGCAGATCAGCGACCCCTACGCGCTGCTGAAGGACCTCACACGGGGGCGGCGCGTTGGCGTCGCCGAGCTCGCGGAGTTCGTGCGCGGTCTCGACATCGGGGATGCCGCGAAGGAGCGCCTGCTCGCCCTCACGCCGGCGTCATACACGGGTCTCGCATCGGACCTCGTCTCCGAGATCGAGTGAGCCCCGGCTGAGCTTCAGGCGGTTGGTGCTGAGGAGCCGCCGGCCTCGCGGTCATCGGGCGCGGTCGCCGATGCCGCGTCACCGTCGGGCTCGTCGTCCAGCAGCACGGGCCGATCAATGGTCTTGGTCACCTGCGCGGGGTCGATCGCCAGCAGCAGGAGTGCGAGCGCGACGAGGGTGACCACAAAGGTCACTCCCGCGACGATGAGCGCAACGACCAAAGCGTTCTGCACGTCTTCGGCGGGAATCTGCTGGAAGAACCCCATCGAGACGAGCGTCACGATTCCCGCGAAGAGGGCCGCAGCGAAGGCGAGCCCCAAGAGCTGGACGGGGCGCATGATCTCCCGGCGCGAGGGCTTGTCGGTCATGGCTTCCTCTCGGCCGTCGCTTCGGTGACCGCCGCCGCGGCCTCGGCATCCGTCTGGCGCGGCGAGAACGCAGCAATTCCGAGGTACACGGCGACGATCGCGGCGTAACCACCGAAAATGCCGACGGCGATGGTGATTCCGGTCAGGGTGAAAGTCTGTCCTGCTTCTTCGATCGTGTAGGTGAGGGCGTACTGCACCGGCACCGCGACGAGCCCCAGTCCGAGCAGGATGCCCAGGGCACCGACGAAGATCGCGTCGCGACTCTGCGAGCGCGTCAGGTGTGTCATCCGTCGCGCTCGGATACCCGCGACGAGTTCGACGATGCCGCTGAGCACAGCCCAAGCGATCACGGCGACGAAGAACATCGTGTCGGTTCGAAGGCCCGGCATCCCGGTTGCCATTCCGGCGAGGAGAGCGAGAATGCCGAGCAGCACCGCTGCCCACCGGTCGCCCTTCGGGAAGATCAGCCACACCGCGGCGAACCACACCAGACCCGTCGCGATCGCGAAGCCACTGAACACGGCGAGGCCGACGGCAGCGGAATGATCGGGGGAGAAGGTGATCATGACAGCCGCCAGCGCGGCGAAGAAGGCTCGCGCCAACTGAAGATGCCTCACCTCGAGGGTGCGGAGGGGTGCAGCGCTGGTCACAACACTCAAGTCTATTCGTCGCGGCATGCCTGATCGGCGGGCCCGGGCTTCGCGCTCACCCCGCGGCCATGCACCGACGGGGGCGCTGGGTCACCACAGGGGATGGATCGCGTCGCGCAGGTGACGGTCGTAAACCCCGTGAACCGCCGCGTCGAACCCTTCGAGATCGAACGCGCCGGGCTCGAGCAGAGCCCCTGCGGCAGCGTTGGCCTCAGCCTGCTGAGGCGTCCGTGCGCCGGGGATCACAGAGGTGATGCCGGGCTGGGCGGCGATCCAGGCCAGGCTCGCTGCGGGAAGTGAGACTCCCTCGGGCAGCGCGGCAGCCAGCTCGGATGCCGCGGCGATCCCGACCTCGAAGTCGACGCCCGAGAACGTCTCGCCGCGGTCGAACGCCTCGCCGTGACGGTTGTACGAGCGGTGGTCATCGCTGGCGAATGTCGTGGCCGTCGTGTACTTGCCCGAGAGCAGCCCGGAGGCCAGCGGCACCCGCGCGAAGATCGCGACCTGGGCGGCGGCTGCTGCCGGGAGCACCTCGTCGAGCGGCTTGAGTCGGAAGGGATTGAAGATGATCTGCACGTTTGTCACGCCCGGGCGCGCAATGGCGGCGAGCGCCTGCTCGCACGTCTCCACCGATACGCCGTAAGCGGCGATGAGGCCGTCTTCGACGAGCCGGTCGAGCGCATCGAAGAGGTCGTCGGCAGCGATGACGTCGGTAGGCGGACAGTGCAGCTGCACGAGGTCGAGGGTGTCGACGCCGAGGTTCTCACGGGAGCGCTCGGTCCAGCCCCGGAAGGCTTCTTCGGTGTAGTTCTCGCGCAGTTGGTCGACGCGGCGTCCCATCTTCGTCGCCACGGTGATGCCGTGATCGGGTCGCGAAGCGAGGAAGCGGCCGATGAGCTTCTCCGACCGGCCGTCTCCGTACACGTCCGCGGTGTCGAAGAGCGTCACGCCGGCGTCGGCGGATGCTGCGAGCACCGCCAGCGCGTCATCCTCGTCGACCGCGCCCCAGTCGGCGCCAAGCTGCCACGTACCGAGGCCGATTGCCGAGACGAGACGGCCAGTTCTTCCGAGGGGGCGCTGCTGCATGCATCCACTCTGCCACCCGCCGCCGACGTGCGGGCCGCGGCGCATCCTGCGGGAGGCTCTAGGGTATGGCCATGCCCGTCTCCTACCACTGCGCTGCGGCCACGGGTGTTCCGCCCGAGACGCTGTACCGGATGCTGTGGCTTCGGCTTCGCGTGTTCGTGGTCGAGCAGCGCGCGGCCTACCCGGAACTCGACGGCCGCGACATCGAGCCCGGCGCGGAGCTGATGTGGGCGAGCGACGGCAATGAGGTGCTGTCCACCCTGCGCATCCTCGAGGACCCGACCGAGATGCGCATCGGGCGGGTTGCCACTGACGCCGCAGCCCGCGGGCGCGGCATCGCGGCAGAGCTCATGCGTCGCGCCGTCGCTCGATGCGAGGAGCTGGCACCCGGGGTGCCGATCGTGCTCGACGCACAATCTCAGCTCGCTGACTGGTACGCGCGTTTCGGGTTCGAGGTATCGGGTCCGGCGTTCTCGGAGGACGACATCCCGCACGTACCGATGCGCCGCCCCGCGGGAGGCGGCTGACGCCCGTCGAACCCCCGCGAACAAGCCCGATCCCGCTGAGCCAGCCCGCACTGCCGGCTCGTTCGGCGCGTGCTGGCTCGTTTGGTATTGGTGGAGGATGCCGACCTCGCGATCTGAGGGCTCGACGCCTTAACCGGTCAGGCGCTCGCGCAGGAAGTCGACCAGGAGTTCGTTCGCGCGATGGGTCGGGTGGGCGGGGACGTCTGCCGAGGCATCCGTCAGTACCGAGTGCGCGTTCGCCGGGATGCCGTCGGGATTGCCCGGTGACGAATCGATCTCGAAGGCGCGCCATCCGTCGCCGAGCAGACGCTCGAATGCGGCAAAGCGCTCCGGTGGCACGCTGCGGTCCTGTGTGAATCGAAGCCCGAGCGCACACAGGCCGTCCGCGGCGCGACGGCTGACCGCCGCCTCCTCGATAACGCTCAGACCCGTCGCCGACTTACCTGCCCCGATCGGCGGCGGCATCGCCGGCTGCGAAAGCACCGGGGCCAGCACGCTCTCGTCAGCTGCTGCGGCGAGCGCGAATCCGCCCGAGAAGCACATCCCGATCACGCCCACACCGGGCCCGCCGCATTCGGCATGCAGTTGGCGGGCGAGTGCCCGCAGATAATGGGCGATCGGCCGGTCGGCGCGGCGCGCGAAGGCCGCGAACTCCCGCGAGACGCACATACGAAGCGCCGAGCCCGCGATGTATCCGCCGCTGATGGGACGCTCCGGCGTGCCGATCACCGACGGCATCGCGACCCGAAAACCGGCCGCAACCAGGCGCTCCCCGAGAGCGATCACCTCGGGGGTGGCTCCCGGTAACTCGGGGACCAGGATGACTCCCGGCCCGTCGCCCCGGTAGTAGACGTCGTGGCGTACCCCCTCGTGCTCGAAGGGGATCATCTGCCACTGCGCGAGAAGCTCGCTCACGCGCTCAGTCAATCACTCGTGGCGAAGAACTCGACGCCGGCGGCCCGGAAGTCGCGGGACCCTGGGGTGTTGAAGTGGTGCCGGTCGGGGATCTCGACGAACGTGCCGTTCGGAGTCGCCTCGGCAAGGCGCCGCGACCGCGGAAGAATCGCGTCTTCGCTGCCGGTCGCAAACAGCACGGGCTGTTGCGGAGGCCGGTCGGGGTCGGGGTCGCCGTCCTCACCGAAACGCATTCCCTCGGCGAGCGCGACGAGAGCTGTCAGATCGTTGCCCGGGACTCGCTCGGCCAGGGTCACGTAGTTGTTGGTGACCTTGTCGGTCACCGGAGTGCCGTCGGCGACATACGCCTTCGCCTGGTCGAGCTGGAGGCGTGCCAGCGGCGTGCCGTCGGGGATGCCGCCGAGAACTGCACGGCTCACCAGCTGCGGGCGGTCGACAGCGAGCTGCCATCCAACCCGAGCGCCGAGCGAATAGCCGAGGTAGCGCGCGGAGTCGATCAGGTACGTGTCGAGCACTGTTGCGAGGTCGTCGATGAACGCGGGCATCTCGTACGCGCGAGGATCGTGCGGCTTGTCGCTCGCACCGTGTCCGCGCTGATCCACGCCGAGAACGCGGAATCCGGCGCGAGTGAGGTCGCGGACCCAGCCGGTGTTCACCCAGTTGTCGCGGCAGCTCGACGAGAACCCGTGGACCGCGAGCACAGTCTCGGCGTCGGGATCGCCCCACGAGTACGTGGCGATGCGGTACCCCTCGCCCACCATGACGTACTGCGGGTCGGGCATTTCGGTCAGCGGGCGCGGTGCGGCATCCATGGGCCCATTCTTCCGCCGCCCGGGCACGGTGCGAGGCGGATGCCGAAAGTCACGGCGCGTCGAGTGCGTGTGCTGCCCGCTGAATCGCCGCGAGCGCTGCTCCGACCGACGGCACTGACCGGGCACTTCGCCGGGTGATCGCCGAGACCCGGCGCGGGGCGTGGTCGGCGAGGGGGTGGACCGTCACGTCCGGGTTCCGGCTCGCCCGCACGGCAAGGGAGGGAAGCACTGCCACTGCCATGCGCGTCGCGACCAGCGCCTGGACGACGACGTAGTCATCGGTGCTGTGACGGATGTCGGGAGTGAACCCTGCGGCCGAGGTCGAGGTCAGCAGGTGACGGCGGCAGCTGATGCATCCGGTAACCCACTGCTCGTCGGCAAGATCGTCGAGACGGATCTCTGCTCGGGCCGTCAGCGGATGCCCGGGGGGAAGGATGATCTGCAGCGGATCGACGGCCAGCGGCGTGCGGTCAGCGTCAACCGGCACCGACACGTGCCCATCGTCGTACTCGAAGACGATGGCGATATCGCACGCCCCCTCCTCGAGCGCGCGGAGGGCCTCGGGTGGTTCGAGCTGCTCCAGCCGCAGATCGATCCCCGGAAACCTCTCGGCCAGGTCGCTGACGGCACGCGCCGCGATCGTGGCGCTGGCCGACGGGAAGGATGCGATCCTCACGCGGCCCGCGCGCAGGTGAGCGTGGTCGGCGAGCTCGTGCTCGGCGTCATGCAGAGCTGCAGCGAGGGCGTCGGCGTGACGCAGCAGGGCGCGCCCGGCATCCGTCACGACCACCCCGCGGCCCTCCCGCGCAAGGAGGGGAACGCCGGCGACCGCTTCGAGGCGCCGGACGTGTTGGCTGACCGCCGGCTGCGTCCAGCCGAGCACCTGAGCAGCGCCGGTGAGTGATCCGGTGCGTCCGACCTCGCGGAAGATCAGGATGCTGCGGGGGTCGAGCGCCGGCAGGGCGCGCGGCGCATCCAGGTCGGCGTGCGTCTCGTGCGGTTCCATGTCACCCCATTCATTAGCAATGCTTTGGTTTCTTCATACAAGTATGCCGTTGTGCTGAAGTATCGCGCGGTGGTCTTGTTGAAGCATGAAAACCATCGGCCTGCTGGGCGGCATGAGCTGGGAATCCACCGCGGAGTACTACCGCATCGCGAACCAGACAGTGCGCGATCGGATGGGCGGGCTGCACTCCGCGAAGATCCTGCTCGACTCCGTCGACTTCGCCGAGATCGGTCTGATGCAACGCGAGGATCGGTGGGGCGATGCGGCCGACCTTCTCGCGACTCACGCGCGCGGGTTGCAGGATGCCGGCGCCGAGATGGTACTCATCTGCACCAACACGATGCATAAGGTCGCACCAGAGGTCTCTGCGGCGATCGATGTTCCGCTGCTGCACATCGCGGATGCCGCTGCGGCTGCGGTCCACACCGCCGGACTGTCTCGGGTCGGGCTCTTGGGCACGGCATTCACGATGGAGCAGCCCTTCTACCGGGAACGCCTGGCCGAACACGGCTTGGACGTCGTCATCCCCGGTGATAGGGACCGCGAACTCGTGCACCGCGTGATCTTCGACGAGCTCGCCATGGGCATTGTCAGCGACGAGTCCCGCGCCTCGTACCGCCGGATCATCGAGGGCCTGGTCGCCGATGGTGCTGAGGGAATCATCCTGGGCTGCACCGAGATCGAACTGCTCGTAACGGGGGAGGACTGCCCCGTCCCGGTGTTCCCGACCGCCCGCCTGCACATCGAGGCGGCGGTCGAGGCAGCCTTCGCGTGATCTACAGCCCGGGAGTGCGACGCGTTAGTCGGTGAGCTGCTGAATGCGGATAAGGTTGCCGGCGGGGTCGCGCACCGCGCAGTCCCGCACGCCGTAGTCCTGATCGATCGGCTCCTGCACGATCTCGGCACCGGCGGCCTCGAGAGCCGCGAAGGTTGCGTCGAGGTCGCGGGTTGCCAGGTTGATCCCGAAGTACGAGCCCTTCGCGATCAGCTCCAGCAGTGTCGTGCGCTCCTGGTCGGTCAGTCCGGGGGTAGCGGCCGGCGGATGCAGCACGATCGCGGTGTCGGGCTGGCCTGCCGGACCGACCGTGATCCAGCGCAGGTCCTCGTACCCGACATCCAGCCGCACCTCGTACCCGAGAACGTCGCGGTAGAAGGCGAGCGACTGCTCGGGCTCGAGATGAGGAAGAAAGCTCGAGTGAATAGTGGTCTGCATACCCGTCACGGTAGTGGCCGCATCCGGTGTGCGCTTCTCGATTCGTGACCGATAGGGGCGCCCGCGACCCACTGTCGCGTGTCGGCGGCGTGACTTACCCTTCGGGCATGGACCGTGACGAGCTCGAGCAGTGGCTGTTGGATTCCGACCCCACACTGCGGTGGCAGGTGCAGCGCGATCTGACGGGTGCGCCCGAAGAGGTGTGGCAGGCGACGCGGGCGAGCATGGCGCATGAAGGCGACGC
Organism: Microbacterium sp. UBA1097; assembly: GCF_002313585.1. NCBI lineage: Bacteria > Bacillati > Actinomycetota > Actinomycetes > Micrococcales > Microbacteriaceae > Microbacterium > Microbacterium sp. UBA1097. The sequence continues at coordinate 124,807 of NZ_DCBW01000005.1, forward strand.
CGCGCGGCTGCTCGCGCTGCAGGATGCCGATGGCCAGTGGGCTGGGGGCGCCTACTTTCCGGCGGGGTATACGGGCGAGGGACCAGGCCAGCCGTGGACCGGTGCGCGGCATCCTGGCGTATGAGCAACTCACGGGCGATGACACCCTGGCGAAGGTCCGTCATCGCGGGGAGGAGTATCTGCTCGAGCGCCGCTTGCGCTACCGCCTGTCGACGGGCGAGCCGGTGGGGACGTGGGCGGATCTGCTGATGTACCCCTACCGGCACCCGCATACGGCGCTGAAGGCCGTCGACTACTTCACCGAGGCTGCCGCTCACGATGGCGTTCGACCCGACCTCCGCATTGCCGAGACCATCGAGAGAGTTCGGGACGCACGGCAGCCCGACGGCAGATGGCTGCAAGGCGACAAACTCGAGGGCGCAGTGTGGTTCCCCCTGGACGTCGAACCGGGTGAACCGTCGAAGTGGGTGACGTTTCTCGCGCTGCGCGCGCTTCAGCGCTGGGATGCTGCGGTCAGCGCCGGATCGGCCGCGTGACCTGTTTCGCGACACAGGGAATCAGGCCCGCCGCGTCATGTTCGGCGAGCGCCCGATAAGCACTCGGCGGCATTCCGACGAGCTCGGTGAACCGGGTGCTGAAGGTGCCGAGGGACGCGCAACCCACCGCCAGCGACACCTCGGTGACGCTGAGATCTCCCCGTCGCAGCAGTGTCATGGCGCGCTCGATCCGGCGGGTCATGAGGTACGAGTACGGGCTCTCGCCGAAGGCCGCCTTGAACTTTCGGCTCAGGTGCCCCGCTGACATGTGGGCGCCCCGGGCGAGTTCCTCGACATCCAGGGGCGCGGCGTACTCGCGGTCGATGCGGTCCCGGACGCGGCGCAGGAGCGCGAGATCGCGAAGATCGTCGGGAGTCGGAGGCATGGTGCCCCGAGTCTCACACGACGTGGCGCGCGCTGTCGACGCTGGTGCGGCAGGATCGAGGGCATGGCCACGGCTCTCACCCACGACGGGCAGCGCTTCGTCTCGGACTACCACCTCGCAACACTGTCGACGCTCGCGCCCTCCGGGCTCCTCCACGTCGTCGCGGTCGGATTCAGCTTCGCAGACGGTCTGGTGCGGATCATCACGATGGACGGTAGCCAGAAGGTGCGCAACATCGAACGGGATGGCCGCGCTACCGTCGCGCAGATCGCGGGCCCTCAGTGGCTGAGCATTGCGGGGCACGCGACGGTGTCGCGCGATCCGGATGCCGTCGCGCGCGCCGTGGAACTCTATGCGGCGCGGTACCGGCAGCCCCAGCCCAATCCGCGCCGGGTGGCGATCGAGCTACGGCCCGAGAAGATCATGGGTTCCGCGGGACTCGTGGCACCGTAGCGTCGTAGTACTGAGCCCGGAGGACAGTCATGGCACGAACGCCGCAGCATGATGTGGTCGTTGTCGGTGCCGGGCTGGCAGGACTTCGGGCAGCGACCACGCTCGGACACGCCGGACGCGACGTTGTCGTTCTCGAGGCTGCAGACACCGTCGGTGGTCGGCAGCGCACTGACGCCGTCGACGGCTTTCTGCTTGATCGCGGGTTCCAAGTGCTCAATCCCGCCTATCCCGCGGTGCGGCGCTGGGTGGACATTCAGGCGCTACGCCTGAAGCCGTTCCCCGTCGGGGTGCAGGTGCGGCGCGAGCGCGGCCTCGCGACGCTGGCAGATCCGCGCCGGCATCCGTCGATTCTCGCCGCGACACTTCGCAGTGGTCTTCTCGCGCCACGGGACGTTGCCGGACTGGTGCGTTGGGCCGCAACGGCGCTCAGCGCTCCCCGGCGCGTGATCCGCCAAGCCGCCGCCGGCCGCGATCTGCCGGTGCATGAGGCGTGGGATCGTGCCGGACTGACCGGCCCGCTGAGAACCGCGGTGCTCGAGCCGTTCCTTTCCGGCGTCATCGCTGACGGGAGCTTCGAGACCTCCGACGCCTTCGTTCGGCTGCTGATTCGCATGTTCGCGCTGGGCCGCCCGGGCCTGCCCGAGCGCGGCATCCAGGCCCTTCCCGAACAGCTCGCCGCCTACGCCCAGACGCTCGGCGCCGAAATCGCCGTGCAGCGTCGCGTGACCGCCCTCCGTGAGACTGCCGCGGGCGTCGAGGTCGCTGTTGCCGGGGCAGACCCGGTGAGCGCTGACGCGGTGATCGTCGCCGTCGGACCGGAGGCGGCATCAGGACTCGCGCCGATTCCCGTGCCGAGGACCCGCGGCCTGCAGACGTGGTGGTTCGCCACGGATGCCGCGCCGTCGGCATCCGGCATGATCGCGGTGGACGGCACGCGCGCCGGACCGGTCGTGAACACGGCGGTGATGTCGCACGCCGTGCCCTCGTATGCGCCGAAGGGCATGCACCTCGTCCAGGCGACCTGCCTGCTGCCGCCGGCGACACACCGAGGTTCCTTCGATTCTCCGACCGAGGCGCAGGTACGGCGGCACGCCTCTCAGATCTGGGGTACGGATGCCACTGACTGGCGCTTGTTGCGACGCGATGACATCCCGCACGCGCTGCCGGCGCAGTCAGTGCCGCTGCGAACCGTCACGCGCGCGCGACTCTCGGAACGCGTCTACATCGCGGGCGATCACCGCGACACCGCGTCGATTCAGGGCGCGCTGGTTTCCGGCGACAGGGTTGCCCGCGCTCTTATCGCCGGGGCGCCCAGCTGAAAGACGCCGCCAGCGCGCTACGGCGCGGGCGGTGGCGCGAAGTGGCGCGAGCGCGCGATGTCGCGAGCAGCGTCGGTGCGCAGGAAGGCGAGGATCGCGGCCGCGCCCTCCGGCTCCGACGACGTCGCGGCAATCGCGCCCGAGAACACGGTGTCGATCGCGCAGTCCTGGGGCAAAACGCCCAGCACACTGACACCCGGGCTGCCGACGAGCTCACTCAGCTGCTGAAAGCCGAGATCGACGTCGCCATCGGCGAGAAGGCGCGCGACAGGGATGCCGGGCCTCGCCTGGACCAGCCGATCACCGACTTCCGCGCTCAGGCCCCAGTCCTCAATCATCGACACCAGTGCGGTGCCGCTCGGACCGGTCGAGTAGCCGATCTTCCTCGCCTCCCGAATCGCCTCCCGCACCGCGGCAGCATCCGGGAACGCCGGATCACTCGCCGCGGTCGCGGGACTGTCGGAGCCCGACGGAACGCCCACGGCCACCTGCGACAGCACGAGGGGAGCGACGGATGCCGCCGCGACGTGCCCGTCGGCCGCGAGCTTTGCGAGGGCGCCGTCGGCAAGGAAGACGAGGTCGAACTCTTCGCCGGCGGCGACCCGGTCAGCCGCGTCGACTCCACCGACCGACTCGATCTCGACGTGCCCGAGCCCGGCATCGTCGGCGGCCGCCATGAGGTCGGCAAGCAGCAGCCGCGTCGCCATCGACGAAATGGCCTTCACGCGGCATCCTCGAAAGTCTCGGTGTCGACCTCGACAGCGTTGTTCGCCGGGTAGCGCGGACCCGACACGGTTTCAGTGCCGATGAGCCCGCCGGCGCGCTCCAGAATGTCGGGCGTGACCTCGAGCTGCGCAGCGGCGATGATCTCGCGCAGGTGGTCGATGTTCGTTGTCCCGGGAATCGGCACGACGTGCTCGCCCCGGGACGACAGCCACGCGAGCGCGAGCTGGGCCGGGCTGACCCCTGCCTCAGCAGCGAGGGCGCGCCATGCCGGCAGCAGAGCTGCATTGGCTTCCCAGTGCGGCGACTGGAACCGCGGCATCCCGCGGCGGATGTCTTTGGCCACGAGCTCCTCGGGGTTGTGGACGGCATCGGCGAGGAACCCCCGCGCGACCGGCGAGAACGCCACGAGTGCGATGCCGTCGGCCTTCGTCGCCTCGAGCATGCCCAGCTCCGCATTCCGGCTCCACAGGGAGTATTCGTTCTGCACCGCGGCGATGGGCGCGACCTGCTGCGCTTCCCGAAGTCGGGCCACCGAGACCTCCGAGAGTCCGATCGCACCGATCTTGCCGGCATCAACGGCTTCGGCGAGCGCCGCGACGCTATCGGCGATCGGCACCGACTTGTCCCAGCGGTGCAGGTAGTAGAGGTCGATGTGGTCGACGTCCAGTCGGCGAAGCGACGCATCCACCTG
>NZ_DCBW01000005.1:129295-155336 GCF_002313585.1 Microbacterium sp. UBA1097
CCCTTGCTGGCAAGGATGATCTCGTCCCGTCGGCCCGCAATGGCCTTGCCGACGAGTTCTTCGTTGCGGCCGCCCCCGTACAGGGTCGCGGTGTCGAAGAACGTGACGCCTTCATCGAGCGCGGTCTGCAACAACCGCAGGCCCTCCTCGGGCTGCGGCGCCACCCCGTACGCGTGACTGAGTGACATGCATCCGAGCCCGTACCGGGGCAGGTTCATGCGAGCTGCTCCTCCAGCATCCCGAGAACGCGGTAGCAGTCGAAGACCTGCCGCACTGACGAGTTGGGTTCGCGTCCCTCGCGGATCGCGGCCACGAACTCGCGGTCCTGCAGTTCGATGCCGTTCATGCTGACCGCGACCTGCGACACGTCGATCGGCTCTTCCTTGCCGTTCACGAGGTCGTCGTAGCGGGCGATGTAGGTGCCGGTGTCGCCGATGTAGCGGAAGAACGTGCCGAACGGTCCCTCGTTGTTGAACGAGAGCGAGAGGGTGCAGATCGCGCCGGTCTCAGCTTTGAGCTGGATCGACATGTCCATCGCGATCCCGAGCTCCGGGTGGATGGGACCCTGAATCGCATTGGCCTGGACGATGCGCCCCGCCTGGTAGGCGAACAGGTCGACGGTGTGGGCGGCGTGGTGCCACAGCAGGTGGTCGGTCCACGACCGCGGCTCGCCCTTCGCGTTCGTGTTGGTGCGACGGAAGAAGTAGGTCTGCACATCCATCTGCTGGATGTGGAACTGGTCGCTCTGGATGCGCTGGTGGATCCACTGGTGCGACGGATTGAACCGGCGGGTGTGTCCCACCATGGTGACGCGATCGGATGCCTCGGCGGCGGCGAGGGTGGCTTCGGCATCCGCAAGTGAATCGGCCAGCGGAATCTCGACCTGCACGTGCTTACCTGCGGCGAGCGCTGCCTGCGTCTGCGACGCGTGCATCCCGGTGGGGGTGGCGAGGATGACGGCATCCACGTCATCGCGCTCGAGGACGGCGTCGTAACCGACGACGGCGTTCGCAACCCCGTACCTTTCGGCGACGGCCTGCGTGGCCTCGGGCTTGGTGCCGCTGACGACCGTCACCTCTGCGTCGGGGATGTTGGCCAGGCCGTCGAGGTGCTTCATGCCGAAGGCGCCTGCCGCGCCGACAACGGCGATTCGGACCTTGTCACTGCTCATTCGGTGTCCTCCTTCGAACGTGGTGCGCTCCGTGGGGATCGCGCGATCGATCCCCACGGAGCGGGTCTATGGTCAGCCTGTCAGGCCGTTGCGCCGACGGGAACCTTCTCTTCTTCGACCTCGGCGTCGGCCGTGGGGGCTGCGACGGGGTTGGTGATGACGAGGTGACCGACAGCCGTGTTCGAGGCGGGTACGTGGTAGAACCGGTGGTTCACCTCGGGAGCGCCGCCACCGAACTGGTCGTCCATCGCGCCGCGGGCGATGAGCCACATGACCAGCTCGATGCCTTCCGAACCGGCCTCGTCGACGTAGTCGATGTGCGGCCATTCGGTCAGGCCCAGCGGGTCGGAGATCAGCATGTCGAGGAACGCGTTGTCCCATTCCTGGTTGATGAGCCCGGCGCGCGGGCCCTGGAGCTGGTGGCTCATGCCGCCGGTGCCCCAGATCTGCACGTTCAGCTCGGGGCCGTCCCACTTGTCGATGGCGCGGCGCAGTGCCTTGCCGAGCTCGTAGCAGCGGCGACCCGACGGTACCGGGTACTGCACGACGTTGACCGCGAGCGGGATGACCTTGACCGGCCATTCCTCGACCTGGCCGTACACGAGCGAGAGCGGCACGGTGAGTCCGTGGTCGACGACCATCTCGTTCACGAGGGTCAGGTCGAAGTCATCCTGGATGACCGACTGTGCCAGGTGGGCAGCGAACTCCGGGTAACCCTTGACGTCGGGCACCGGGCGGGGGCCGTAGCCCTCGTCGGCGACGGGGTACTCAGCGCCCGTACCGAGCACGAACGTCGGGATCAGCGAGGAGTCGAAAGCCGTGGCGTGGTCGTTGTAGACCAGGATGACGACGTCTGGCGTGTTCTCCTTGGCCCACTTGCGGGTCCAGGTGTAGCCGTCGAAGACCTTCTTCCAGTACGGCTCTTCGGTCTTGCCGAGGTCCATCGCCGCGCCGATTGCCGGCACGTGAGAGGTGTACAGGGCCGAGGTGAGCTTGGCGGGAGCATCCGGCCGCATCGTCTCGGCCTTCTCGCCGGGCTGCGGCGGCGTCCAGCCATCGAGGTCCTTCATGCGGTTGCCCTCGGGGCGGCGGCCGCCCGAGATCATCATGTCGCGGTAGGCGGCCTCGCTCATGCCGGTCATGGAACCGGCCATCTGCTGGAAGCTCAGACCGTGGGTGGCTCCGAGCTTGGCGAGGAAGTAGATGTTGCCACCCTCTTCCATCGCGGCGTTGAGGTCGAGGTCGAGGATCGCCTGCCGCGCCTTGGGTGTCAGCTGCCATTCGTCGAGGTAGGCCTCACGGTCGGCGAGGTACCGTTCGCGGTTCTCCGGCTTCATGAACGACATGCAGAGCTGGTTGATCTGGTAGCCCTTGCGGGCTTGCTCGGCGTCGAAAATGATCGTGCCGGGAACGTTCTTGTAGGGCTTGTCGAGTGCCATGGTCAGTCTCCTTCTGGCCAGTAGAGTCGCCGCGGGTTGTCGACCAGCAGCTTCTGCTGCAGCTGGGCGGTCGTGGCGATCTGGGGGATGTAATCGACCAGCAAGCCATCATCGGGCATGTGGTCCTTGAGGTTGGGGTGGGGCCAATCTGTTCCCCACAGCACGCGGTCGGGGAATTCCTCGACCACGCGTCGGGCAAACGGCACGACATCGGTGTAGGCGTGCTGTTCACCGTCGAGAGCTCGGGGGCCGGTGATGCTCAGCCGCTCCGGGCACGACACCTTGGTCCACACGTTCGGGTTCTCCCGCATGAAGCGCAGGAAGAGGTCGAACTCGGGACCGTCGGGATCCTTGCTGACGTCGGGCCGGCCCATGTGGTCGACGACGACGTCGGTGGGAATGCTCGAGAAGAACTCGTAGAGGTCTGGTAGGTCCTCGGCCTCGAAGTAGATGACGACGTGCCATCCCAGCGGCGCGATCTTCGCGACGATCTCCTGCAGCGAATCGGTCGGCACACGGTCGACCAGTCGCTTGACGAAGTTGAAGCGCACCCCGCGCACACCGGCAGTGTGCAGGTCGGCGAGGTCGGCATCCGTCACATCGCGGCGCACCGTGGCCACCCCGCGAGCGCGGCCTTCGCTGCGGCGCAGCGCGTCGACGAGAGCGCGGTTGTCGGCGCCGTGGCAGGTGGCCTGCACGATGACGTTCCGGTCGAATCCGAGCTGATCACGCAGCGCGAAGAGCTGGTCGGCTGAGGCGTCGCACGGTGTGTACTTGCGCTCCGGGGCGTACGGGAACTGCTCTCCGGGTCCGAACACGTGGCAGTGCGCGTCGACCGCGCCCTCGGGCACCCGGAATGTCGGCGTCGAGGGACCGTCGTACCAGTCCAGCCATCCGGGGGTCTTCTCGAACCCGCCGCTCGTGTCTCCGTGGGCCATCGTCAGTCCTCCACGTACTCGAGGCCGGCGGCGGCAAGCGGCTCACGCATGCCGTAGATATCCAGGCCCAGCACGCCCTCGCGGAACTTCTGGCGCTTGGACTCTTCGTTGTCTTCGCGCTTCTGGCTGGCATCGGCCACTGCGCCGACGAGCTCGCGAGGCACGACCACGACACCGTCGACATCCGCGACAACGACATCGCCGGGGTGGACCAGGGCGTTCGCGACGACGACATCGACGTTGACCGAGCCGAGGGTCGCCTTGACAGTTCCCTTGGAGTTGATCGCGCGCGAGAAGACCGGGAAGTTCATCTTCTCGAGGTCGGCAACGTCGCGAACGCCGCCGTCGATGACCAGGCCCTTGCACCCCCGAGCGGTGAGGGAGGTGGCCAGGAGCTCGCCGAAGAAGCCGTCTTCACTCTCGGTCGTGCAGCCCGCGACGATCACGTCACCCTCCTGCACCTGCTCGGCAGCAACATGGAACATCCAGTTGTCACCGGGCTGCAGCAGCACTGTCACTGCCGGTCCGCACAGCTTCGCCCCGGTGTAGGCGGGACGGATGTAGGGGCGAAGCAGTCCGACGCGGCCCATCGCCTCATGGATCGTCGCGACACCGAACTGTGACAGGCGCGCGACATCGGCGGGGTCGGGCCGCTCGATCTTCGTGCGGACGATGCCGAGGTTGTTCAGTCGCATGATGGTCCTCTCACTTCCCCTGCGCCGCAAGTGCGCGATCCAGCCGCGGGTAGACCCGGCGGGCGTTGCCCTCGAAGACGAGCTCGCGTTCGGCATCCGTCAGGTTCGGGGTTGCGTCGACGTAGCGCTTGGTGTCGTCGAAGTAGTGGCCGGTGCGCGGGTCGATGTCGCGCACGGCCCCGATCATTTCGCTTGCGAACAGGATGTTCTCGGTCGGGATGACCTCAGTGAGCAGGTTGATGCCCGGCTGGTGGTATACGCAGGTGTCGAAGAACACGTTGTTCAGCAGGTGCTCTTCGAGCTCGGGCTTGCCGAGGGCCATCGCGAGTCCCCGGAACCGGCCCCAGTGGTAGGGGACGGCGCCGCCGCCGTGCGGGATGACGAACTTCAGGTCGGGGAAGTCGCGGAACAGATCCCCCTTGAGCAGCTGCATGAAGGCAGTCGTGTCGGCGCCGAGGTAGTGATCGCCGGTGGTGTGGAACTGCGACTTGCACGAGGTGCTCACATGGATCATCGCGGGGATCTCGTACTCGACGAGCTTCTCGTAGACGGGGTACCAGGAGCGGTCGGTGAGCGCGGGTGCAGTCCACAGGCCACCGGACGGGTCGGGGTTGAGGTTGATCTCGACCGCGCCGAGTTCTTCGACCGCACGCACGAGCTCGGGCACCGACGTCGCCGGATCTTCGCCTGGCGATTGGGGGAGCATCGCGCCCATGATGAAGCGGTCGGGGAAGAGCCCGCTCACCCGCGCGACGAGGTCGTTGCAGATGCGCGCCCAGGTCTGGCTGACCTGAAGGTCGCCGATGTGGTGGGCCATGAAGGATGCCCGCGGGCTGAAGACCGTGAGGTCGGAGCCACGCTCATTCATGAGCTTCAGCTGGTTGGCTTCTATGGTTTCGCGGATGTCGTCGTCGCTGATGTGCAACGCGGCGGGATCGGGGGCTTCGCCCTGGCCGTTCGCGAAGGCAATCTGCAGGTCACGCCACGCTCCGAGCTGGGCCGGTGCGGTGGTGTAGTGGCCGTGGATGTCGATGATCACCGAGTGTCGTCCTTGTCACTGGATTGGCGCTGTCACTGGCGCTGTCGCGAGGGGTGCTTGTTTCGAGAGTAAGTCGGGGCTTCGGTATGGTCCAATAGATTCCGGAGTCCCTCTCCATAGACGGAGTCGATGCATGGCCATCCCGGATCTGAACCAACTGCGCACCTTTGTCGTGCTCTACGAACTGCGCAGCCTCACGGCGACCGCGGAGTTCCTGCATGTCACGCAGCCCACGGTGAGCTACACGCTCGCGCGTCTGAGAGAGCGCTTCGGCGACGATCTGTTCCGGCGCGAGGGGCACGTCATGGTGCCCACGACCCGCGCGACCCAGCTGTTCGGCCCGCTGCACGAAGCACTCGCGCAGATCGAGTCGACGGTGAGCGAGACGGCATCCTTTGATCCGTCGGCATTCACCGGAGAGCTCTCCCTCGGGCTGACCTCGATCGGTGAGCAGACGTTCCTGCCGCCGATCATGGCGGCCCTCGCGCGCGAGCGATCGACCGCGCGCCTCGCGGTGAAGCGGTTGGATGCCGACGAGGTGGAGGAAGAGCTCGTGCGGGGACACCTCGACCTCGCCATCACCGTCGCACTCATGGATGCCGCGCGCCTCTGGCGCACGCCGGTGCGCGCTGTGGAGTACGTGGCGCTCACCTCGCGACGGCATCCGTTACCCCCACCGGGGCCTGAGATGTTCAACGGACGCGGGTTCGTGCGCGTGTCATCCCGCGGCGGCCACACCTACCCGCTGCAGCTGCTGCTCGAGCACGGACTCATGCCGCAGGTCGCGCTGACTGTCGAGGAGTACGGCACGCTCCCGGCGGTGCTGCAAGACACCGATCTGGTGACGTTCTTGCCCCGTCACGTTGCTGAAGTGTTCTGCGGCTGGTTCCCGGCGCTCCGCATCGCGGACCTGCCCTGGCCGGGCCAGAGCACCCCGGTAGCGATCTTCACACGGCGCGAGTCGAGCCTCACACCGGCACAGCGCTGGTTCCGACGGCTCGTCCACGGCGCGGTCGTCGAGCCCGGCACCGAGATCTAGCCCGGCCCTCCGTTCAGTCGCGCCTTGATGCGGGCTCACCCGGCGCAGACCCACACTTAGGCGCGACCGAAAACAAGCCCCTTTGTTTCAGCTGCGCCGGGTGCGGTTCCAGCTCGCTTTGGCGGGTGCGAACGGGCTGCGGACGTGGATCGACCACGTCGAATGTGGGTGAATCGACAGGATCGCCTTCTCCCACCAGGTCCGCGCCTCTTCGGGAAGCGCGGGAAGGATGACGTCCTTGTCGGCTTCGTCGTCGGGGTAGGGCCGCAGTGCCTTCCAGACCAGCTGCACCTCGGGCGCGCCGGTGGGGATGTCATCGATGTCGAGGACTGCCTTCTCCCACGGGAGCTGTAGGCGAGGATCGCGCCGGTAGACCCAGCGGTCGGCGGTTCCGTCTTCGAGGTTGATCTGCAGGACCCAGGCATCCATCGCCGCGTCGAAGATCCAGGCCGACGGAATGTCGGCACCATCGGGCAGGTCGGACCACCGGACGAGCTCGTCGCCGATCCGCGCCCAGCAGCTCATCCCGTCGGGGAGCGAGCCGACGATGTCATCGAGCTGGGTGTACACCGTGCTGATCGTGGTGCGGTCGCGCTCCCGCAGGGGTTCGCCGCGCCACTGGTCATAGGCGCTCCCGCCCGAGAGCCACCAGCGCGCCTCGGTGTCGGCGAGCAGGTCAGCGACGGATGCCGCGTCAAGTCGCGTCCACGGGGTGTCGAGGCTCGGCAGTGAGTCGGTCATGGTCCTATTGTGCTCCGCCACCGCGGCTCCCGCTCAGGAGGGCAGCGACTGCCGCTCAAGAGCGCAAGGACTCGGCGAACCCGCGCACGTGGGCGATCAGTTCGGTCGGCGTCGTGACCATCGGGAAGTGCCCCGTCGCGATCTCGACGACCTGCCATCCGGGCTCTTCGCGCACGAGGCGCCGCACCGGCTCGATCGTCGGATAGGCGGGATCCGTGCAGTCAATGAACAGGCGTGGGACCGCCTCGAGCAAGGCTGCGTCGTAGTCGAGCGGCTGCCGGTACATCCCGAACGGATGCGGCACGTGCCGGCGGTTCAGCCACGCTGCATCCTCGGGAGTGAGGTCGAAGCCTGATTCGGCGTTGGGCGCCGGGAGCGAGTTGTCGTTCTCTGCAGCTGCCGCCAGCCGCGCCGAGGCGACCTCGGGCGAATGGGCAACACCCCACCCGTCTCCGGGGCGCGGGAACATCGCGTCGACGTAGACCAGGCCCGAGAGCACGCCCGGATGCCGCTGCTGGAGTTCGACGGCGGCGCCCGTGATGACCATGCCGCCGTAGCTGTGCCCGACCAGCACGACGTTCTCGAGCTCTTCCATCTCGACCAGGCCGATGACATCGGCGATGTGCGTGTGCAGGTCGATGTCGGGTCGGCGCAGGTGTGCCCGCTCGCCGTCGCCGGTCAGGGTCACGGTGTGGACCTCGAACCCGGCATCCCGCAGCGGCGCCAGCACGCGCCGCCAGACCCAGCCGCCTCCCCAGGCGCCATGGACCAGAACAAGGGTGGGGGCGGATGACGACATGGGCGAACCTCTCAAGACAGTGCCGACGCGACGATGCGGGCGACGGGAGTCAGGGTATCGGGCACAGCACTGCCTTGCCGCCCGGAACCGCGGCCGTCACGAGGCGGGTGTCGAAGGTGGCCAGCAGCGCGTCGTGGGACGCAGCGAGGTGCAGCAGGTAGGTATCCGTTACCTGTGAGCTGGCGAGCAGTCGCTCGGTGTGAATCGACGTGTCGAGCAGGCTCACCGAATCAGCGAGAAAGACGTGGTCCTCTCGCGCGGTCAGGCTCGCGAGGCTCGCGAGCACGACAGGAACCGGCTGAGTGTTCGGATACTTCGGGTGACTGACCACCCGCACGACGCCGTTCTGCACGATCGGGCACGTGTGCCACGCGCCGTCGCCGTCCCGCACCACTCGCGCGGCGAACCAGGCGTGCGCGCGTTCGTGATGGACGTGCAACGGGTCGATCAGAGCGATGATCGCGTTGACGTCCAGCAGATGGCGCGTCACTGGTTGTCATCTCGCAGTGCGTTGACATCGTCAAGGGTCGCGCGACCCGCCGCAGGCGTGGTCGGCAGCAGAACGATGCCGTTGCGCTTGTCGAAGCGCCGGCGTTCGGTCAAAGTGGCGCGAGCGAGCTGCGAAACCGCCTCTCCGAGCGTGATTCCCCGGGCGTCGGCGAACTGCTTCGCCGCGGCGAGAACGTCGTCGTCGATCGTGAGGGTCGTCCGCATGCATCAAGCATCACGCATCACGCATCCGTCGTCAACGCACTTGCCCAGCTTCATCCTCGGCGCGGGCAAGAAGTCGGACCGTCGCAATCCTGCGTCGATCCAGCGACGTGACCTGCAGTGTCGCGCCAGGGATGTCGACGGTGTCGCCGACGACGGCGAGGCGGCCGAGCTGCTCGATGACATATCCGGCGATCGTGTCTGAGCTTCCGCGAGGCAACTCGATTCCGGTGCGCTCCTCGAACTCCTGAAGGTTCAACCGGCCGTCGATCGTGTCGCTTCCGACCACCACGGTCTCGGCGGTGTCGTACTCGTCGAAGATCTCACCCACGACCTCTTCGACAAGGTCTTCCAAAGTCACGATGCCGTCGGTTCCGCCGTACTCGTCGACGACGACCGCGATGTGGTGCCCGCGGGCACGCAGGCTCGTGAGTGTCGGCAGGACTCGAGCGGTAGCGGGTACGTACGGGATGTCGCGCACGAGACGCGCAACGGGCTTACCGGCGTCGTCGCTGGCGGCATCGAACAGGTCGCGCACGTGCACGAAGCCGACGATGTCGTCGATGGAGGTGTCGGCGACGGGGTAGCGGGAGTAGGGCAGGTCGCGGATGCGCTCCACGGCCTCAGCCACCGTGATGCCGTCATCCAGAGCCACGACCTCGGGTCGCGGCCGCATGACCTCACTCACCTGCCGGCCACGTAACGACAGCACGTCATCCAGGATGCGGCGCTCATCCTCGGGCAGGCCTTGATGGGACGTGACGATGTCACGGATCTCCTCATCGCTGAGCTCGTCGGCTGTCTTGTTCGGGTCGCCGCCGAGAAGCCGCACCAGCGCGTTCGTCGACACCGACAGCAGCCAGATGACCGGTCGCATCAGCACCGCGAACCCGTCGAGCACGGGAGCGACGGCATAGGCGAACTGTGCGTTGCGCTGGATCGCGAGGCGCTTGGGAACGAGTTCCCCGAGCACGAGCGAGAGGTATGCGATCACCAGCGTCAGCCCGATCGTCGCCATGGTCGCCGCGACCGGCTCCGCAAGACCAAGACGGGTAAGCAGCGGCGTCACCGAGGGGGCGATGGATGCCGCGCCATACGCGGCCGAGGCGAAGCCGGCGACCGTCACGCCGATCTGGACCGCGGAGAGGAACGTGTTCGGGTTCCGTGCGAGCGCGGCGACCTTCGCGCCGCGGCGCCCGCGTGCGGCGATCGCGTTGAGCTGGCTCTCGCGCAGAGTTACAAGCGCCATCTCGGTCGCGGCGAACACGCCGCCGATGAGCACGAACACCACGACCAGGGCGATGTTCCACCACAGGTCGGCCATCAGCGGGTCACCCCGTCGCGCGCGGTCCTGTTCTTGCCGCCCAGGGTCACCCGGGCGCCGGGTCTATCGCCGAGCGCGTCGGTGCCGGATGCGTTCACGAGCGGTCCCGGGCGTCGCTGCGCGCCTCGGAGATCGCGTCGGCTGCGGCATCCGCATCGTCCGCCTTCTCGGCGATAGCGCTGGCGCGACGGTCCTTGCGGGTCTTCGCGAGGCTCGCGACCGTGGCCACAGCGATCGTGCCCGCGATGAACAGGAGCGAGACCCAGATCGGGATCTCGGGGATCACCGTGATCGGCTCGCCGCCGTTCAGGAACGGCAACTCGTTCTTGTGCAGGGCGTGGATGAGGAGCTTGACCCCGATAAAGGCGAGGATGACCGCGAGTCCCTGCGCGAGGTAAACGAGGCGTTCCAGGAGACCTCCGATGAGGAAGTAGAGCTGACGCAGACCCATCAGGGCAAAGGCGTTCGCGGTGAAGACGATGTAGGCCTCTTGCGTGAGCCCATAGATCGCGGGAATCGAGTCGACGGCGAAGATGAGGTCGATGAACCCGATGGCGATGATGACGAGCAGCATCGGGGTGACGAAGCGGCGTCCGTCTTTCTTCACCGTCAGCCTGTCGCCGTTGTACTCGTTGCTCACGGGCAGGATGCGTCGCATGAAGCGCATGAACCGGCCATTGGCTGGGTCGGACTCACCGTGGGTGAACGCTTGGCGGTAGGCCAGGTACAGGAGCAGCGCGCCGAAGACCCAGAAGATCCACGAGAAGTTCTCGATGAGCGCGGCGCCCACCGCGATGAAGATCCCGCGCATGATGAGCGCGATGACGATGCCGATCATCAGCACTTTCTGCTGGTAGATCTTCGGCACCGCAAACCCCGTCATGACGATGAGGAAGACGAACAGGTTATCGACTGACAGAGCCTTCTCGGTGAGGTAGCCGGCGAAGTACTCGCCGCCGAAGTCCCACCCCGAGACGAGCCCGATTCCGACGCCGAACAGCAGCGCGAGGCCGATGTAGAAGGCCGACCATCGGGCGGATTCGCCCAGGGTCGGCTCGTGGGGCTTGCGGACGTGCGCGTAGAACTCGTACACGAAGAACGCGATCGTGACCGCGATCGTGATGAGCCAGAGCGTCAGGGTGACGTTCACAAGGGACTCCTGCCTTGGCGTTGATGATCAGATCTACGCCAAGGTCTTCTCCATCCCCGTTGCTGAGAACCGGTGACCCGGGACGCGAGAGCGTCCGTAATGACGAGCCGACCGTGGTGGAGTACTCCCCTTGGTTACGCGCGACGATACCGGAATCGCAGTTCCTGTTTCTGGGAAGGGGCTGGGAGCTGGGGTTTTCGACGTAGCCGCCCCGATGGCGCTCCCGGCTGCGAGGATGGCACGATGAGCGATTCGCGCGAAGCACGGGCAGAGCAGCGGCGCCAGGACGGCCCCAATGACGAGGCCGTCGAGGAAGAGATCGAGATCGAGTTTGAAGAGGTCGTCGGCGAGGGTGCCGAGCGGCTCCACCGTACGCTTCGCGCGACTCTGGTCACGGGCTTTCTGGGCGGTGTCGAAGTCGGCATCGGGGTGCTGGTCTACCTCGGCATCCTGTACCAGACGGGTGATCAGCTTCTCGCGGGCCTCGGATTCAGCATCGGTCTGATCGCGCTCCTGCTCGCCCACAGCGAGCTGTTCACCGAGAACTTCCTGCTGCCGATCGCCGCGCTCGTGGCGCGGGAAGGCACATGGCTCGACCTGGCCAAGCTCTGGGGAGGCACGCTGCTATCCAATCTGTCGTGGCAGAAGCGGTGGCGGTGGTCTGATGACTGGTGTCGGTGGCGGTGTGGGTGTTGAGGGAATGCATGGCCAGCAGGCCCACGATGATCGCGCCGGTGACTGCGACGAGCAGCAGGAGGGTGCGAGCCATGGAGCGGCCGGTGTGGACCCGGTCCGTCAGTGCGATCAGCGACATGTCACCTCCCTCCCTTACACGCTACGTCAGACCGGTCAGCGACGGATGACCGCGTCGGGGCTGAGATCCAACCGGCGCAGCAGCTGAGCGTTGAGAGCGACGACGATCGTGGACAGCGACATGAGGATCGCGCCCACCGACATCGGCAGCACGAACCCGATCGGGGCGAGGATGCCGGCGGCCAGCGGCACCGAAATGAGGTTGTACCCGGCAGCCCACCACAAGTTCTGCTTCATCTTCCGGTAGCTCGCGCGGGACAGCTCGATCACCGACAGCACCGAGCGGGGGTCATCGCTCGCGAGGATGACGCCGGCCGACGCGATCGCCACGTCCGTGCCGGCACCGATGGCGATACCGACATCCGCCTGCGCGAGAGCGGGCGCGTCATTCACACCGTCGCCGACCATCGCGACCTTCCGGCCCTCATCCTGCAGC
The DNA here is from genome assembly GCF_002313585.1 of Microbacterium sp. UBA1097. NCBI lineage: Bacteria > Bacillati > Actinomycetota > Actinomycetes > Micrococcales > Microbacteriaceae > Microbacterium > Microbacterium sp. UBA1097. Next base: position 141,591 of record NZ_DCBW01000005.1, read on the forward strand.
TGCTTCACCTTGGACGCCTTGTCCTCCGGCCGCACACCCGCGAAGAACCGGTCGATGCCAAGTTCAGCGGCCACGGACGCGGCGACGGCCTCGGCGTCGCCGGTGATCATCACGACCTGCACGTTTCGGGCGTGCAGTGCGTCGATCGCCTGCCGGGACTCGGGACGGATCTCATCGGCCAATCGGAGCGCGCCGGCGACCTTCCCATCAACGAGGACGTGCAGGATGATCGCACCCTCCTCCCGCCAGGCGTCCGCGATCGGCAGCTCCTGGCCACCGGTCTGCTCGAGCAGGTACGGTCCGCCCACCTGCACCACCTGGCCGTCGACGGTCGCGCGGACACCGACCGCGGGTGAGGACTCGAAGTCCGTCGACCTGGGCACGGACAGGTCCTTCTCCCGCGCGGCGGTGACGATGGCACGGGCCAGCGGATGCTCGGAATCAGACTCCGCAGCGGCCGCGAGAGCCATCAGCCGGTCCGCATCCATCCCGTCGACCGGTTCCACCGCGGTGACGGCGGGAGCGCCCTTGGTGAGAGTGCCGGTCTTGTCGAACAACACCGTGTTCACGGTGCGCATACTCTCCAACGCCAGACGGTCCTTGATCAACACCCCGCCCCGGGCAGCGCGCTCGGTGGCGATGGACACCACCAGCGGGATCGCCAGACCCAGGGCGTGCGGGCAGGCGATCACCAGAACCGTGATAGTGCGAATCACCGCGTCATCGGGGAGCCCGACTACCGTCCACACGACCGCGGTGATGGCCGCGGCGATCAGCGCGAACCAGAACAGCCACCCGGCGGCACGGTCGGCGAGACGCTGCGCTTTCGAGGACGAGTTCTGCGCCTCGGTAACCAGGCGTTGGATGCCGGCGAGGGCAGTGTCCTCCCCCACCGCACTGATCTCGACACGGATTCCGGAGTCGGTGGCGACGGTGCCGGCCACGACCGCGTCCCCATCGCTCCGGCGGACCGGCTTGGATTCGCCGGTGATCATCGACTCGTCCATGCTCGCCGAACCCTGCACCACCCGACCGTCAGCCGGAACCCGCCCACCAGGGCGGACCACTACAACGTCACCGACCTGCAGATCCGCGGGCGCGACGGTGACAGTGGTGTCCCCGTCGACCTTCTCCGCCTCGTCGGGGAGGAGCGCGGCGAGGGAGTCCAGTGCCGAGGTGGTCTGCGCGAGCGACCGCATCTCGATCCAGTGCCCAAGGAGCATGATGACGATCAGCAGCGCCAGCTCCCACCAGAAGTCCAGCTCGTGATCCAGCAGCCCGAGACTCGCCCCCCATGACGCGACGAACGCGACGGTGATCGCCAGCCCGATCAGCAGCATCATGCCGGGCTTACGGGCACGCAGTTCGCTGACCGCGCCGGTCAGGAACGGGGCACCACCCCACACATACATGACGGTGCCGAGAACCGGGGAGATCCACCCCACCAACGCTGCGTCGGGGAGGGAATAGCCGAGCAGCATCGAGAACATGCCCGAGAACGCCACCACCGGGACGGCGAGGATCAGGTTGATCCAGAACAATCGACGGAACCGTGCGACATGGTCCGCGCCGTGCCCGGCATGCCCACCATGAGCACCGTGCTGCATCCCCGCGTGCGCGCCGCCGTGTCCCTCATCAGGGCTGTTCTGCGTGGTGTGGTGTGCGTGCGGGTTGTCGACGGTGTCGGATTCGGCGACGGTCTCGCGCAGCTCCTGCGCAGTGTCATCACCGCCGGCGCCGGTAGCCGTGGGGTGGTGGTGTGCGTGGTGATCGTGCTGGCTCATGATGAGCGTCCTTCCACTGTTCACATCCAGCAGATGCAGGTCAGACCCGGGCGGAAACGCGGGCCGGTTCAGGGGTAGCGGTCGTCGAGCTCGCCGGGATGGTGCGGAACCCGCGCAGGCGCAGACTGTTCGTGACGACGAACACCGAGGACAAGGCCATCGCGGCCGCGGCAACCAGCGGGTTCAGCAACCCGGCCATCGCGACCGGGATCGCGGCGACGTTGTACGCGAACGCCCAAAACAGGTTGCCCTTGATCGTCCCCAGGGTGCGGCGTGCCAACCGGATCGCGTCAGCGACGACCAGCAGGTCACCCGAGACCACGGTGATATCGCTCGCAGCGATCGCGGCATCCGTTCCCCCGCCCATCGCGAGACCGAGGTCAGCGGCAGCGAGAGCAGCGGCGTCGTTGACCCCGTCACCGACCATCGCCACCACACGCCCGTCGCCCTGTAGCTGGCGGACCACGTCGAGCTTCCCGGCCGGGGTTACCCCGGCGTGCACCTGGTCGATGCCGACCTGTCGAGCGATCTCCCGTGCAGCGCCATCGTTGTCGCCGGTGAGCAGCACCGGTGTCATACCCAACGCCCGGAACCGGGCGACCGCCTCCGCGCTGGTGGGTTTGACTGTGTCGGCGACCGCGATGATGCCCAGGTGGGTGCCGTCACGACCGATGGCGACGACGGTCGCTCCCGCGGTTTGCAGCTCGTCGGCGTCGTGCTGCAGCTGCGCGGTGGGGTGAATGCTCCACTGTTCCTGCAGCCAGGACGGACGGCCGGCGACGACGAGAGAGCCTGCGACGATGCCCTGCACCCCGAATCCGGCGTGGGAATCGAACGTCTCCGCCGGCGGGACGGGGACGCTTTCGGCGACGATCGCGCGAGCAACGGGATGCTCCGACCCGAACTCCACCGCCGCGGCCGCGGCCAGCAGCTGCTCCCGGGTGACTCCGGGTGCGGGGTGGACGGCTGTGACGGCCATGGTGCCGGTGGTGACGGTGCCGGTCTTGTCCAGCACGATCGTGTCGACCGTGCGGGTTTGCTCCAGTACCTGCGGTCCCCGGATGAGGATTCCCATCTGAGAACCACGGCCGGTGCCCACAAGCAGCGCGGTGGGGGTGGCGAGCCCGAGCGCGCACGGGCACGCGATGATGAGCGTCGCGACCGCGGCGGTGAACGCCAACTCCAGCGATCCCCCGACCAGCAGCCAGCCGACGAACGCCGCGATGGCGAGCAGGATCACGATGGGCACGAAGATCCCGGACACCCGGTCCGCGAGACGCTGCACGCGGGCTTTGCCGGTCTGCGCCTCCTCCATCAGCCGCCGCATCCGCGACAGTTCGGTGTCCGCGCCGACACGGGTGATCTCCACCGTGAGCCGGCCGCCGACGTTGACCGTCGCACCCACCACACGGGAACCCGCACCGACCTCAACCGGGGCGGATTCGCCGGTGAGCATGCTCGCGTCGATCGCCGAGGACCCGTCGACGACGAGTCCATCGGAGGGGATCTTCTCCCCCGGCCGCACCAGAACGGCATCCCCCACCATCAGCTGGCTGACCGGGACTCGCTGTTCCACACCATCGACGAGCTTGACGGCGTCTTTCGCTCCCAGCTCCAGCAAAGCGCGCAGCGCCTCAGAGGACGACTTGCGGGCGCGGGCCTCGGCGTACCGGCCCGCGAGGATGAACACCGTCACCAACGCGGCGACCTCGAGGTAGATCTCATGCCCGCCCGCCCGCGGGGTGCCGATGAGAGTAAACGTCATCGTCATCCCGGGCATACCGGCGCCACCAAAGAACAGGGCATACAGCGACCAGCCGAACGCGGCAATCACCCCGACGCTAATGAGCGTGTCCATCGTGGCGGCACCGTGACGGGCGTTAACCGCCGCAGCACGGTGAAACGGCCACGCGCCCCACACCGCCACCGGGGCGGTGAGGGTGAGCGCCAGCCACTGCCAGAACTCGAACTGCAGCGCGGGAATCATCGACAGCACCGCGACCGGCACCGACAAAGCGGCGCTGATCAGCAGACGCTGCCGCAGCGAAACCAGATCGCGGTCCACCGGCGCACCGGGTTCACCCGCAGCCTCGACGACCGTCGGCGCAGGAAGCGCCGCTTGGTAGCCGGCGGATTCGATCGCCGCGATCAATGTGGCCGAATCGACGTCCTCACCGCGCACGCGAGCCTTCTCGGTGGCGTAGTTGACGGTCGCTTCCACACCCGGCAGCTTGTTGAGCTTCCGCTCGATCCGCGTCGCACACGACGCGCAGGTCATCCCGGCGATGTCGAGCTCGACATCGACCATGCTCATGACGGGCTGCCGGCCACGGCGTAGCCAGCCTCCTCCACCGCCGCCTCCACGGCAGCAGCAGGGATCGCCGTCGAGCTGCGGATCGTCACCCGCGACGCGCCGCCCGCGTTCAGGTCCACCGACACACCCTCGACCCCGTCGATCGCGGACAACTCCTCGGTCACGCTCGACACGCAGTGCGAGCAGGTCATCCCCGTCACCAGCACGTCAGCCGTCACGGCCGCCGTGGCCGCATCCGCGGTCTCGGGGGTTGATGCGGTCGCGCAGCAGGCGCAACCAGCGCCGGTGTCCTTCAAGCCCAGGTCGTTGCGGTTCTCGGTGTTCATCATCGTCTCCTCGTCGTGAGTGGGCAGGTGGGTCAGGAACGGACCAGACGGGCGATCGCCTCGTTGGCTTCGCGGATCTTCTCGTCCGCAACGGCACCACCCTCGGCGCTGGCTTCGGCAACACAGTGCGAAAGATGGTCACCCAACAAAGACAGCGCGACGGACTCAAGGGCCTTCGTGGCCGCCGAGACCTGCGTGAGGATGTCGATGCAGTACTTGTCCTCCTCGACCATCCGCGCGATCCCACGAACCTGACCCTCCACGCGACGCAGCCGCTTCAGAAGGTCATCCTTGCTCGCCGTGTAACCATTCATGGCAAGTACCATACCCCCCTACCGTATGTAGAGCAAGCGATTCGATTCACGGACTCACCCAGAAACCTTCAGTGACTTGGGGGACGGAGATCGCCGGGCAAATGCGGTGAAGCGACAGCAGGCAGCACCGCACGGATTGGTCAGTGGCTGTAGGTTCCCGCTCGAGATGGCGAGGAATGCCGCGATTCCACGGTAGTTGGCTGGGGTTTCGGGTTCAGGATTCCGCGAGTAGTGGCGGATTCTTACAAGAGCTCATGGCCGTCGCGGCGATCGGCTACACACCATGCAGCGTGTCCGAACCGGCAGCGACGCGCTCTCCCCGGCCGCAGCAGCGCCCCCCGACGTGAACGGGAATACTCTCGTCAATCGGGGAGCTCCGGCAGGCGTCATCCTCCGCCGGGCAGATGCTCGAGGTGCCCGATGGCCTCCTCGAGCAGTTCGGAGACGTGGTCGTCGAAGAGCGAGTAGTGGATGTGCCGGCCGTCGCGCGTGCCAAGGACCAGGCTCAGATGCCGCAGCAGCCGCAAATGGTTCGATGTGGTCGTCTGTCCGATGTGCAGCTGTTCGCTGAGGTCGGTCACGGTGCTCGGCTGAACACTCAGCGCGCTCAGAATGCGCAGCCGCACAGGTGACGCCAGTGCCTGCATGATCTCGGCGAGACGCTCAGCATCCGCTACGGACAGGGTGCCTGCTTCCCGACGCGTCTCAGTACCGGCCATGCTCACCATTGTGCCCTCCGATCACGATAATCATTCACAACTACAATATATCATGATCTTGTGATGTATCCTGGTCGCATGACTGCTTCTTCCCCGACGACTACCGCGCCCGCTGCGGAGACGCACGACCATTCCCACGGTTCGGCCCGGTGGGAGCTGTGGTTCGCGATCGCCGCGGGCGTGACCTACGCCGGCGGGATGATCGCCGAGTTCGCGTTGGGGCTGCCGATGGTCGGGTGGCCGTTGGTGTTCTTCCTCGCCACCTACTTCTTCGGTGGGTTCTTCACGTTCCGCACCGCGATCGCCTCGACGATGCGAGGGAAGTTCGAGGTCGACTTCCTCATGCTGGTGGCCGCGATCGGCGCCGCCCTCATCGGCCGGTGGGCGGAAGGGGCGGTGCTGCTGTTCCTGTTCAGCCTCGGCCACGCGCTCGAGGAATACGCCCTCAGCCGTGCCAGCAAGTCCATCGAGTCCCTGGCCGAGCTCGCTCCCCGCAGCGCCCTGGTGCGCCGCGGCGGGGACGAGCCGGTGGAGGTGCCGGTGGAGGAGATCGTCGTCGGGGACATCGTCGTCATCCGCCCGAACTCCCGCATTCCCTCAGACGGGTTCGTGATCTCCGGGGTGTCCGCGGTGGATCAGTCCGCGGTCACCGGGGAGTCGATTCCGGTGGAGAAGGAGCCGGTGGCCGACCCGGAGCGGGCGATGCGCACCGTCGACACCCTGCCCGCCGCCAACCGTGTGTTCGCCGGCACCGTGAACGGGTCCGGCGTGCTCGAGGTCGAGGTCACCGCGACCTCCGCGGACTCGACGCTCAGCAAGGTCGTCAAGCTCGTCCGCTCCGCCGACCAGGCCGCCTCCCCCACACAGCAGTTCATCGACCGGTTCCAGCGTTGGTACGTGCCCGCCGTGATCCTCGGGGTCGCCGTCACCCTCCTGATCTCCTGGCTCGCGTTCGCGCAACCGTTCCCCGACGCGTTCTACCTCGCCATGACCGTGCTCGTCGCCGCCAGCCCCTGCGCGCTCGCGATCGCAACCCCGGCCGCGGTGCTGGCAGGGGTCGCCCGTGCTGCGCGTGCCGGGGTGCTCGTCAAGGGCGGCGCCCCGCTCGAGACGCTCGGGCGGGTCAAGGCGATGGCGTTCGACAAGACCGGCACCCTGACCTGGGGTGCCCCCCGGGTGACGTCCGTCACCCCCGCCGCCGACGTGCCCGAGTCCGAGCTGATCCGCACTCTGGTCGCTGTCGAAGCGCTCAGCGATCACCCGCTGGCCGAGGCGATCGTCCGCGACCTCGAGCCCCGCGTCCCCCAGGCCGAGCGCCTCACCGCGACAGACCTGAACGCGGTCGTCGGGCGTGGCGTCACGGCGACGATCGACGGCGAGCGGGTCGACGTCGGCAACCTGCGCATGTTCGACGAGCAGCAACTCGCGCTGACCGGCACGCTCTCCGACGCGTACACGCAGGCGCGGGACTCCGGGCAGACGCTGATGATCATCCGCCGTGGCGACCGGTTCCTCGGCATCGTCGGCGTGATGGATGCGTCCCGCGCGGAGTCCGCCCAGGTGCTCAGCGCGCTCCGGGGCGCGAACGTGGGGCAGCTCGTGATGATCTCCGGCGACAACCAGCGCGTCGCCGACGCGGTCGGCCGGGAAGTCGGCGTCGACACCGCGATCGGCGAACTGCTCCCCGAGGACAAAGTCGCTCAGATCACCCGCCTCGCCGAAACCCACCGACCGATCGCGATGGTCGGCGACGGCGTCAACGACGCCCCCGCGATGGCCCGCGCCGACGTCGGCATCGCGATGGGCGCCGCCGGCTCCACCGTCGCGTTGGAAACCTGCGACATCGCGCTGATGAGCGACGACCTCGGCCGCGTCCCGTTCGCCGTGCGGCTCAGCCGCGCCACCAGCCGCATCATCCGGCAGAACCTCATCGCCAGCCTCGCGATCGTCGCGTTCCTCATCCTCGCCACCTTCCTCGGCCTGAACATCGGCGCGGTCGTACTCATCCACGAAGGCTCCACCCTGATCGTCGTCGGCAACGCACTCCGCCTGCTCAACTTCGAGCGCGGCAAAGAGCACCACGGCATCGACCACGAAGACAGGCCCACCGCTTGAGAGACTCAGCCGGCGCAGGCGACGGCCTCCCTTGCGCGGCTATGTGGCCCAGCAGGATTGCACGGTGCCGGTCGTTGCCTGCGCGACGGTCGGGATGGTCTCCACGAGTGCTCGTGTGATCTCCTCGGACGCGGGGTACTCGATGACCCGCCAACCGACGATGCCGAAGTCCTCATCCAATGCCTGCACCGCGCATGCGAACGACGTCCCAGCGGGTGGCGTGGCTTGGAAGGATACGGTCACGGTGCGCGCATCGACCAGCTCGTATCCGGTCTCGTCGAATCCGACGTCGTCGAGCGAGTTCGAGACAGTCAGCCACGAAAGCCCGGCGACAGACAGGATTGCCGCCGTCGCGACGGTGACCCAGAACACGCGGCGGCGGATGGGCCGCGGTCCCCGACCGTAGCGGTCGGCGAGCTCCTCTTTCGTCGTCACGTAGTGCGCCCTATCTGCGGCTGCGAGCATCGCGGTCGGCGAGCTCGGTGAGGCGTGCGTTGTAGGCCTCGAGCTCGGCTTCGCCGGTGCGGTCGGCGTGCCGGTCTCGCCGCTTGGTCTCGCGGTCGTCGCTGCGACTCCACTGAATCGCGACCGTGATCGCGAGGATCAGGGTGGGGATCTCACCGATCGACCACGCGATACCGCCGCCGGTGTACTGATCCTCGAGCGGTGTGACACCCCAGGTGCGACCCATCGACCCGAACCAGTCGGCGACCATCAGCCCCGACTGCATCATGATGGCGATGCCGAAGAACGCGTGCATCGCCATCACACCGATGAGCAGCAGCAGCCTGCCGGCGTAGGGAAGCCGCCACGGCACCGGGTCGATGCCGATCAGGGAGAGCGCGAACAGGTAGCCGGTGATGAGGAAGTGCGCGATCATCCACTGGTGGCCGAGGTGGTCGTACAGCGACCAGCGGAACAGGTCGGTGTAATAGAACACCCACAGTGAGCCGATGAACAGGGCGGCCGCGACGAACGGGTTCGTCAGGATGCGGGCGACGGGCGAATGCACCGCCCACAGGATCCACTCCCGCCCGCCGCGGGTGCCGTCGTCGCGTTTGCGGATCGCCCGGGCGGCGAGGGTCACCGGGGCGCCGGCGACCAGCAGCACCGGGATCGCCATCGTGAGCAGCATGTGCCCCACCATGTGCATGCTGAACAGGTAGTCCTGGTAGACGTTGACGACGCCGCCGGTGACCCAGACCAGCAGCACCATGCCGGCGACCCACATGATCGTGCGATACACAGGCCACGCGTCGCCGCGCCGGCGCAGCCGCCACACCCCGGCGAGATAGAAGAAGATCGCGAACCCGGCGAGCACCGCCCACAACATGTCCACGTTCCACGCGGTGACCCACCGTTCGATCGTGAGCTCCGGGGGCAGCGGGGCACCGGTGAGGCGTTCTGCCGGCGAGGGGATCTCGGGAAGCGGGGCCGGGTTCGGTGGCGGAGTGCGGGCCAGCGCTGCGGCGGCGCCGCTGGCCACACCCATCAGTGCCAGCTCGAACGCGATGAGCATCCAGAAAGGGCGGGATGCCGCGTCGGAGCTGCGCATCCTGCCGATCAGGCGGGTGCGGTACCACGCCCCGAAGAGGCCGAGGCCGACGAGCGCGACGACCTTGATGCCCAAGATCGCGCCATAGGGCGAGAGCAGATCGGACCACTCCTGCAGGCCGATGGCGGCGCGCACCGTGCCGGACACGGCGACGAGCACGAACGCGGCCAGAGCGATGCTCGAGTAGCGGGCGACGAGATCGGGGATGCGGCGACGGTCGAGGGCTGGACGGACGGCGATGAGCAGCAGGAGCCCGCCGAGCCACACCGCGGCGCCGATGATGTGCAGGATGAGCGCCATCATCGCCTCGTGGTGGAAGGCGTCATCGCCGGAGTGCCCCTGCGTGCCCATCGGCACGAGCGAGGCCACCGCCACCAGGGCGACCAGAAGCGTCCCGACCCAGGACCGCACGGCGAATGTCAGGACGGTGAGGGCGGCGCCGGCGACCGTCGTGATCAGCCATGTCCTGCCGACCTCGAGCTCGACGAGGAACCGGCCGAGCTGGGCACCGAACTGGGGGCCTGCGTCGATGGCCGGGTTGAACACGCTGAGAAGCGTGAGGAACCCGGTCGCGCCCGCGGCCACGGTGAACAGGGCTGCAGAGATCGACGCGGTATCGAGGGCGACGTCGAACTCGCGCTCACCGGCCCGCAGCGTGAACAAGGCGGTCACGAGCACACCGACCATGCCCGCGGCGGCGAGATTCACGACCAGTTTCGTGACCGGAAGCCCCCAGCGCACAACAGGGCCGGCGTCGCCGAGTGGGATCTGCGCAGCACCCCCACCGAACCACAACGCCCCGACCAAGGCGATGAGTGCGACCCCGCCGAGGATCGCAGGCCCTGCGACCCGCAAGACGCGAGGAGTCAATCCTGTCGCGGTCGGAGTGACCGCTGTCCGCGTTCAGTGGCATCCGCACCCGTGGTGGCGGGAATCGAGAGTATCGGGGTCATGTGCGTGCTTTCGGCTCGGGCAAGAGGGCGGGGCAGGGGTGCGGGGTCATGTGAGCCCGGAGTAGGAGTGGAGGCCCTGGAAGAACATGTTCACGATCGTGAAGTTGAACAGCACCGCGACGAACCCGATGATGGACAGCCAGGCGGAGCGGGTGCCGCGCCAGCCGCGGGTCGCGCGGGCGTGGATGTAGCCGGCGTAGAGCACCCAGATCACGAACGTCCACACCTCCTTGACATCGAAGCCCCAGTAGCGACCCCAGGAGTCGTTGGCCCAGATCGCGCCGGCGATCAGGGTGAACGTCCAGAACACGAACCCCACGATCGCGAACCGGTACGCGAGGGACTCGAGCACGTCGGCGGCGGGCAGAGTGCGCAGAAACCCAAGACCGTCGGCGCGGGCAGTGTCCGAGGATGCTCGGGTGCGGCGCTCCCGGCGGGCCTGCAGGAGCTGGGTGATGGAGATGCCGCAGGCGATCGCGAACAGGGCGGTGGCCAGGGACGCGACGAAGACGTGGATGACCAGCCACACGCTCTTGAGCGGATCCATCAGCGGAACGACCTCGACGTAGAACGAGACCGTCGCGCCACCCAGCAGCAGCACCACCATGCCGATCAGGAACGCACCGAGGAAGCGGAGGTCGTAGCGGCGCAGCACCAGCAGGTAGACGGCCACGATCAAGACCGTGCCGGTCAGCGCGAACTCGTACATGTTCGCCCACGGCACCCGCTCCGCGGCGATGCCGCGCAGGATGGTGCCGGCCAGGTGGAACAGGAACGCGAGGACCGTCAGCGACGTCCCGATCCGCGCCCACAGCAGCCGTTGACGCTGCGCGGGCGGCGTGCGAACACTGTCCACCGACCCACTCTGGGCGTTGTCCGTCTGCTGGCCCGCCCGTGCGGTAGCGCCGGCCAGGACCGGCTCCCGCTGCGGGACGCTGGCGGGGACGGAGCGCCCGGCCAGGTCGATGGTGTACGCGATGAACGCGAGCAGGTAGGTGGCGATCGCCGTCCACACCAGCAGCAGTGAGATGCCGTCGAGGGAGAGCGCGTCGGTTCCGGTCATGGCAGGGTCGTCCTCTTCGTCGTTGCGGTCAGGGGGTGCCCGCGAGCGGGGTGGCGCGGTAGATCCGTGCACATCGGTCAGCCCGCGTTCGCTTCCAGCCAGGCCAGCGAGTCCACGGCGGTTCCGTCGAGGTAGACCTCGAAGTGCAGATGGTTCGCGGTGGAGCGTCCCGTGCTGCCGACGAGTCCGACCAGCTGCCCGGCCGTGACGGTCTGCCCGGCGGCGACCTGCCGGCTTCCGGTCTGCATGTGCGGGTACACCGTGCTCACCTGTTGCCCGTTCAGCACGGACTCCACCACCACGGTCACCCCGTATCCGCCGTAGCTGTCCTGCGAGATCCGCACGACGCCGTCGACGGACGCGTAGACGGGGGTTCCGCCGGCAGCGACCATGTCGGTGCCCATATGCGCGCCGCCTCGAGCACCGAAGCGGTCGGTCACGGTGAACGGACCGCCCACCGGCCACCGCACGGCTCCACTGCCTTGGGGCACGATGCTGTAGTCGAAGGGCACCGAGGCGACTTGTGCGGAGGCGCGGGCACGTTCTGCGGCTGCTTCTGCCGCCTTCTTCTGGTCGATCTCCGCCTGGGTGGTGGCCGAGTAGCTCTCCCGTGTGAGCTGCGTCCCAGTCGCGTCGGAGGCGACGATCAAGGATTGCGCGTCCTCGGACGCGACTTGCTGCAGTGTCGGGATCTCGAGGTCCGCCGGCTGCCAGGCGGCATACGCGGGGAGGGCGAAGGTGGCGATCAGGCCGGTGACCACCGTCAGGACCGCCAGGGAGCGCACTGGGCGCAGCGCGATTACCCGACCACGGGCGGACGTTTCTGCGGGCGGGCGCCGTGGGGGGCGGGTGGTGATGCTGGTGACTGGCGGGGTTGCGGCGCGGCGGAGGCTGCGGCGCGTGGGGGGCGTCTGGGGCTGGTCGCCGCCGCCGGGTGGGGTGGTCTGGTCAGTCATGATGTCCTGGTTCGTTTCGGATCAGATGGACACGCCGCGGTCGGCGAGGAAGGGGATGGGGTTGACCGGGGAGCCGTTCACGTAGGCCTCGAAGTGCAGGTTGCAGCCGAACGCGTTGCCGGTGTTGCCTTCGCTGCCGATCAGGTCGCCGGCGTTCACGCGTTGGCCGTATCCGACGTAGAAGCCGCCGGGGCGGATGTGGGCGTATCCGGTGCCGATCCCGCCGCCGTGGTCGATCTTGATGTAGTTGCCGTAGCCGCCGTTGTACCCGGCGTAGACGACGGTGCCGGCCGCGGCGGCGTAGATCCCCGCGCCGCATCCGCCGCTGAGGTCGACGCCGTAGTGGTAGCTGGTCGAGCAGTACCCGTTGCCACACTGGGAGCTGCGCGGCCCGAACCCCGAGGTGCGGTGCCCGGAGGTCGGCCGTGCCCACCCGGAGCTGACCACACCCCCACCAGCACCTCCCGAGGCGGCGAGCCGTTCCGCTTCGGCGCGCTCCGCCGCTCGCCGCTGCTCCTCGGCGATGCGGGCAGCCTCCACCCCGGCCTGATAGTCGGCGATGGTCTTCGCGGTGGTGTCCTCGAGGGCGGCGAGCTGGGCCTGCAGCTCGCCGAGGTGGAGGGTCTGCGCGTCCAGCGCGGCCTGCGCAGCATCGGCGGCCTGCTGCGACTCGAGCATCTTCTGCTCGGCGACCTGCTGCAGCCGGTCGCGCTCATCCCGGGCCACCACCGCCTGATCGGTCAGGCTCTGCGCGGCATCGCGGGCGGTGAGCGCCGCAGCGTAGACGGCCTGGTTGCGTTCCAGCAGCTTGTCCATCACGCCCAGCCGGGACAGGAGATCGTCCGCGGTCGCGGCCGACCCGGAGAGGAACAGCTCGAGGGAGGTGGTGTCGCCCCCGTCGCGGTACAGCTGCGCGGCGATGCGGCCGGCCTTGTTCGCCGCGTCGGTCGCGTTCTGCGCTTCCAGGTCGGCTTGGGACTGCAACGTGTCGGCGCGGATGGATGCGTCGAAGTACTCCTGCTGGGCGGTGTAGAACGCGCCGGCGGCCTGCTCGGCGGCGGTGCGGGTGCGCGCCACCTCGCCGGTCAGGCTTTGGATGAGGCCCTGGATCCGCTGCACCTCGGCAGCTTTGGTGGCCTCGTTCGCTTTCGCGGCCTGCACGTCCTCCCAGGACGGATAGGTCGCCGCGAACGCTGCCGGCAACAGCGGGCCGGCGACCAGGACGGCTGCCGCGCTCAATGTTCCCGCCGTCAGCAGAGTGCGCCGGCTCACCCCGGCCCGGAATGCGCGGCTCTCCGCGGGCGTGGGCGCGCACCCACACTCCTCCGCCGTCAGGTCACCAGGAAGGGTGAGATCGCTGCCCGTCGCCAGCGTTCGCAGCGACCAGGCCAGTCGACCTCCGGCAGGCCTCATCCGTGGCGTGTTCATGGGTGCCTCCCCGGATCAGTCGAACGATCTGCGGCGGCCGCACGCGTGCGGGCACGGTGGGAGAACCCCGCCGCGGTGAGAGCGCCGGCGGCAGCAAGGACGATGAGAGCGGTGAGCCAGGGACCGAGGATCACCGCCGGGGTGAGTCCGGTGCGCAGCGGGACGGTGGTGATCGACGCGTCAACGGTGTCGACGCCGATGCTGTCGACGGTGGTGCCG
>NZ_DCBW01000055.1:0-21097 GCF_002313585.1 Microbacterium sp. UBA1097
CGATGGAGGGGGCGACGGGAATCGAACCCGCACAACCAGTTTGGAAGACTGGGACTCTACCATTGAGCTACGCCCCCGCAGCGGCCGGAGCCGCAGCATCCGACAGTCTATAGGGCACCGCGACCCGTCCTCGCATCCGCGGCCCAACCGGGCCTCGTGAAGGTAGGAGAAATCGCCTGGGTAGGACGGATGCCGGGCCGATCGTCCTTCCTTAGGAAGAAGTCCTACGGCGGCGAGAAGGTCGGCCCCCGCAACGTCGGTCCGCGCGTCAGCTAGACTTCTGTGGGCCGTCTGTCGCACAGCGCGTGAGATCCCGCCCGGGGCGTAGCTCAGCTTGGTAGAGCGCCCGCTTTGGGAGCGGGAAGTCGCAGGTTCAAATCCTGTCGCCCCGACGTCACGGCCTTACACCCAGACCTTCCACCGCGCTTCGGTGCGGTGCAGCACGAGGAGAACAACACAGGCATGGTCACCAGCACTGTCGAGAAGCTCAGCCCCACCCGCGTCAAGCTGCTGCTCTCGATCACCCCCGACGAACTCAAGCCGAGCATCGCGCACGCTTACGAGCACATCGCGAAGGATGTCCAGATCCCCGGCTTCCGCAAGGGCAAGGTGCCTGCGCCGATCATCGATCAGCGCATCGGTCGGGGTGCCGTTCTCGAGCATGCCGTCAACGACGGACTCGACCGCTTCTACCGCGAGGCGGTAGAAGCTCAGGAGCTCCGCGTTATCGGTCGCCCGAGCGCCGACATCACCGAGTGGCCGAACGAGAAGGACTTCTCGGGCGACCTGAAGGTCGAGATCGAGGTGGACGTTCGCCCCGAGGTCACGCTCCCCGCGCTTGACAGTCTCACTGTCGAGATCGAGGCAGTCGAGGTCGACGAGGCCGCGGTGGATGCCGAACTCGACAAGCTGCGCGCGCGCTTCGGCACGCTCATCACCGTCGACCGCCCCGCCACTTCCGGTGACTTCGTCGAGCTGGATCTCGTCGCCACCATCGAGGGCGCCGAGATCGACCGCGCCGAAGGCGTGTCCTACGAGGTCGGCTCCGGTGAACTGCTCGAGGGCATCGACGAGGCAATCGAATCCCTCACCGCAGGTGAAGACACGACGTTCCGTTCGAAGCTCGTCGGTGGAGATCACGCCGGTGAAGAGGCTGAAGTTGCGGTCACCGTCACCAGCGTGAAGGAGCGCGAACTGCCCGAGGCAGACGACGACTTCGCGCAGATCGCGAGCGAGTTCGACACGATCGCGGAGCTCCGCGAAAGCCTGCGCACCACCGCATCGCAGCAGTCGGGCCTGCAGCAGACCTCTGCCGCCCGCGACAAGCTCGTCGACCTCCTCCTCGAGCAGGTCGAGATCCCCGTGCCGGCCGGACTCATCGAAGACGAGGTGCACCAGCACCTCGAGGGTGAGGGACGTCTGGAGGATGACGAGCACCGCGCAGAGGTGACCGAAGCGTCTGAGAAGCAGTTCCGCACGCAGATGATCCTCGACAAGCTCACCGAAACCTACGACGTCAAGGTGTCGCAGGATGAGCTCACCCAGTACCTGATCCAGTCGGCTGCGCAGTACGGCATGTCGCCGCAGGACTTCGTCAACGCCATCCAGCAGGGTAACCAGCTGCCCGCCATGGTCGGCGAAGTTGCCCGCAGCAAGGCTCTTGTTCACGCCCTTCGAGACGTGAAGATCGTCGACACGACCGGAGCCGCCGTAGACCTGTCGGCGCACCTCATCCTCGGTGAGGACGAGGCAGAGGCCGAAGAAGAGGTCGTCGAAGAAGCGCAGGGCATTGCGGATGCCGCCGCCGACGCCGACGAGATCATCGAGGCCGAAGAGGAGCCGGCTCCCAAGAAGCGCGCGCCGCGCAAGTCGACGAAGGCCGACGCCGAGTAAGACCACTGAGCGGATGCCTCGACCACATCGGTCGAGGCATCCGTCGTTTCTTGGGGTAGCGCGTGCGCGCCCCGCGCAGCACGATCTGCCCACGGCGAACACGAGCGGGTCGCGCGAACCCCGCCGGTAGATTCGATCTCACGCAACGAAACGGGAGCACACATGGCTGAACCACTGGTCGCGACGAGCGTCTTCGACAGGCTGCTGAGAGACCGCATCATCTGGCTGGGATCAGAGGTGCGCGACGAGAACGCCAACGAGATCTGCGCGAAGATCCTGCTGCTGGCCGCCGAGGACTCGCAGAAGGACATCTACCTCTACATCAACTCTCCCGGTGGCTCGATCACCGCCGGTATGGCCATCTACGACACGATGCAGTTCGTGCCGAACGACATCGTCACCGTCGGCATCGGAATGGCCGCATCGATGGGCCAGCTGCTGCTGACAAGCGGCACAAAGGGCAAGCGTTACATCACCCCCAATGCCCGCGTGCTCCTGCACCAGCCGCACGGTGGCTTCGGTGGCACGGCGAGCGACATCCAGACGCAGGCGCAGCTCATCACATCGATGAAGAACCGCCTCGCTGAGATCACCGCCGCGCAA
The DNA here is from genome assembly GCF_002313585.1 of Microbacterium sp. UBA1097. Classification (NCBI taxonomy): domain Bacteria; kingdom Bacillati; phylum Actinomycetota; class Actinomycetes; order Micrococcales; family Microbacteriaceae; genus Microbacterium; species Microbacterium sp. UBA1097. The sequence continues at coordinate 2,497 of NZ_DCBW01000055.1, forward strand.
ACCGGCAAGTCGGTCGAGCAGATCAACGAGGACGGTGACCGCGACCGCTGGTTCACCGCCGAGGAGGCGCTGGCCTACGGCTTCGTCGATCACATCCGCGAGCACGCTGCGGATGTCGCCGGCGGCGGCGGCACTGATGCGAACTAATCAGCGAGCGACGGCAGAAGAGAGAGAACCCGCATGAACACCCCGAACCTTCGCCTCCCGCAGGCCTCGCCCGCTGCGCTGCAGATGCCGGGCAGCCGGTACGTGCTCCCGCAGTTCGAGGAGCGCACCGCCTACGGTTACAAGCGCCAGGACCCGTACAACAAGCTGTTCGAAGATCGCGTCATCTTCCTGGGTGTCCAGGTTGACGACGCCTCCGCCGACGATGTGATGGCGCAGCTGCTCGTCCTCGAGTCGCAGGATCCCGACCGCGACATCATCATGTACATCAACTCGCCCGGTGGATCGTTCACCGCGATGACGGCGATCTACGACACCATGCAGTACGTGTCGCCGCAGATCCAGACAGTCGTGCTCGGTCAGGCAGCTTCCGCTGCCGCCGTGCTGCTGGCAGCTGGGGCTCCCGGTAAGCGTCTCGCGCTGCCCAACGCCCGCATCCTGATCCACCAGCCCGCCATGGGCGAGGCAGGACACGGTCAGGCGTCCGACATCGAGATCCAGGCTGCAGAGATTCTCCGCATGCGCACATGGCTCGAAGAGACGCTCGCCAAGCACTCGCACCGCAGCGCCGAAGAGGTCAACCGCGACATCGACCGCGACAAGATCCTCTCCGCAGAAGAAGCGGTCACCTACGGGCTGGTCGACCAGGTACTCACGACGCGTAAGCGTCTGCCCGCGACCCCCGCGAAGTAACACCAGAAACCGGGCCCCGGCATCCCTCGCACGACACGGATGCCGGGGCCCGGCGCTGTCGGCACGAGCTGCGACCAATCCCACCGGATGTCGCCCGCCTCGGTTAGGCTCGGACCACAGCCGCCCGGAACGAGGAGGACCCCCTGATGGCACGCATCGGTGAGAGCGCTGATCTGTTCAAGTGCTCTTTCTGCGGTAAGAGCCAAAAGCAGGTGCAGCAACTCATCGCCGGACCCGGCGTGTACATCTGCGACGAGTGCGTCGAACTCTGCAACGAGATCATCGAAGAGCGTATGGCAGAGTCCGGCGACGGGGTTGTCGCCGACTTCGATCTGCCCAAGCCTCGCGAGATCTTCGCGTTCCTCGAGGAGTACGTCGTCGGTCAGGAGCCAGCCAAGCGGGCGTTGTCGGTTGCCGTCTACAACCACTACAAGCGTGTCCGTGCGCACTCGACGCTGCAGCCCGCCGAGCAGCGCGCCGAAGACATCGAGATCGCCAAGAGCAACATCCTGCTTCTCGGGCCGACGGGATGCGGAAAGACCTACCTCGCGCAGACCCTTGCCAAGCGACTGAACGTGCCCTTCGCTGTCGCCGATGCGACTGCGCTGACCGAGGCGGGGTATGTCGGCGAGGACGTCGAGAACATCCTGCTGAAGCTCCTGCAGGCAGCAGACTTCGACACGAAACGCGCTGAGACCGGCATCATCTATATCGACGAGGTCGACAAGATCGCCCGTAAGGCCGAGAATCCGTCGATCACGCGGGATGTGTCGGGTGAGGGCGTGCAGCAGGCTCTCCTGAAGATCCTCGAGGGCACGGTGGCTTCCGTCCCGCCGCAGGGTGGGCGCAAACACCCGCATCAGGAGTTCATCCAGATCGACACGACGAACGTGTTGTTCATCGTGGCCGGCGCCTTCGCCGGATTGGAAGACATCATCTCGTCGCGCGTCGGCAAGCATGGTGTGGGATTCGGGGCGCCGCTTCACAACAAGGGCGACGACCTCAGCCTGTTCAGCGAGGTTCAGCCCGAGGACCTGCACAAGTTCGGCCTGATCCCCGAGTTCATCGGGCGCCTTCCCGTTGTCGCATCCGTGTCGCCGCTTGACCGCGAGGCCCTCATCGAGATCCTCACGGCGCCGAAGAACGCGCTGGTCAAGCAATACCAGCGGATGTTCGAGATCGACGGTGTCAGCCTGGAGTTCGACGACGAGGCGCTCGTTGCCATCGCCGATCTCGCGGTGGCGCGCAAGACCGGCGCCCGCGGCCTGCGCGCGATTCTCGAAGATGTGCTGGGGCCGATCATGTTCGAGATCCCCTCTGCCGAGAACGTCGACAAGGTGATCGTGACGCGCGCTGCCGTCGAGGATGGCGCAGCTCCGACGCTCGTACTGCGCCAGGCTCGCAAGTCCGCCTGAGCGGGCGTCACGTCCTGCCCGTGAAGGATGTCGGGGCCACCGAGTAGCGTCGCGGCGTGACGCGATTCATCTATGACACCGCGACCAGCTTCACCGGCTGGATCGCTGACTCCGACCATTCCTTGCAGTGGCTCTTTGACGTGCCAGGCGGCACCGAGCCAGATCCTGAGCTCCTGCCACCCACAGACGCGCTGATCGTCGAGGGGTCGTCGACCTACGAGTGGATACTGCGCGAGTCTGATCTCGTAGATCACCCCGAGAAGTGGCACGAGCTCTTCGGCACCCGCCGCACGTTCGTCTTCACCTCGAGGAACCTGCCCGTACCGGAGGGTGCGGATGTGACGTTCGTCTCGGGGCCGGTGACGGGCGTGTTGAGCGAGATTCGTGACGCCGCGGGGGAGTCGGACGTGTGGATCGTCGGCGGCGGAGAGCTTGCCGCGCAGTTCTACGACGCTGGAGCGCTCGACGAGATCGCCCTATCGATCGCACCTGTCGCACTGACCAGCGGCGCGCCCCTGTTTCCGCGTCGGGTTGAGTCGGACCGGCTCCGCCTGGTCGAAGCGCGCCAGGTCGGTCAGTTCGCGCGGCTGCGGTTTGTTGTCGACGCGCCCCGCGTCGGCCCGGCTGGAGACTGAGGGCGGGCTCCCTAGCTGTCGAGTCCCCGGCGACGCAGCAGCGGGGCGATCTCGGCCTCGCGGCCGCGGAAGTCCCGGTACGCCTCGAGCGGATCCTTCGACCCGCCGACGCCGAGGAGGCGCTCCCGGAATCTGTCGCCGTTCGCCCGCGTGAGACCGCCGTTCTCGCGGAACCATTCAACGGTGTCGGCATCCAGGACTTCGCTCCAGATGTAGGAGTAGTAGCCCGCGCTGTAGCCGCCGGAGAAGATGTGGGCGAAATACGTGGATGAGTACCGGGTCGGAACCGCCGGATTGTCGAGCCCGATCTCCGCCAGCGCAGCAGCCTCGAACTCCGCGACATCCACCGCGTCAGCACCATCAGTTGAAAGAAGCGAGTGCCAGGCCTGATCGAGCCAGGATGCAGCCAAGTACTCGCTCGTCGCGAACCCCTGGTTGAAGCTCTCGGTCGCATTCAGGCGCTCCACAACCTGCGCCGGCAGTGGCTCGTCTGTCTCGATGTGGCGCGCATAGGCTGCCACGATCTCGGGCCAGAAGATCCACATCTCGTTGACCTGGCTCGGGAACTCGACGAAATCCCGGAACACATTGGTGCCGGCGAAGTGCGGGTAGGTGACTGTCGCGAACAGGCCGTGCAGCGCATGGCCGAACTCGTGGAAAAAGGTCGTGACTTCGTCAAGGGTCAACAGCGTCGGAGTGCCCGGCTCCGGCTTCACGACATTGAGGTTATTTACCACGACCGGCGCCGTGCCGCGCAGCTGGGACTGGGAAACGATGGAGTTCATCCACGCGCCACCGCGTTTGCTATCACGTGTATACAGATCGAGCAGGTAGAGCCCGAGTGCCGAGCCATCGGCATTGAACACCTCGAAGACCCGCACGTCAGGGTGGTAGCCCGGAAGGTCGGGGCGCTCGGTGAAAGTGATGCCGTAGAGCTGTGTTGCTGCACGGAAGACGCCGTCTTGGAGCACGCGCTCAGCCTCGAACCACGGACGCAGCGCTGCGGTGTCGATGTCGTATTCAGCTGACCGAACCTTCTCGGTGAAATAGGCCCAGTCGTGTGCCTCTATCGTGAACGGTTCGGCTTGAGCATCCGCCATCGCCTGAAGCGACGCCTGCTCTGTTCGGGCGTTGCGGGCCGCCGGCGCGGCGAGGCGGAACAGCAGGTCGCGAACGGCTTCGGGGCTTCGCGCTGTCTCATCTGAGGTGACGTAGTCGGCGTGTGAGCGGTACCCGAGGAGCTCAGCGCGCTCTGCTCGCAGCTGCACGATCTCGCGTAGTACAGGGCGATTGTCGTTGCCGTTGTCGCGGGTACCACGAGCGCGGGATGCCGCCATGATTCTCTCGCGTGACCGGCGATTGTGCAGGGAACCCAGGTACGGGTGTCCGGTGTACAGGGTGAGCGAGATCAGCCAGCCCCCCATGATGCCGCGATCGGCAGCTGCTCGCGCGGCCGCCGACAGCTCACCCTCGGTGAGCCCGTCGAGCTCGGTGACATCATCGAACAGGACAGCGAGGTCATTTGTGTCGTTCAGGAGATTCTTCTCGAAGGTCGTGGTGAGGATCGAGAGGCGACCGTTGATCTCGGTGAGTCGGGCCTTCTGGGCTTCGTCGAGGCCCGCGCCCGCGTGGGTCATCTCGCGGTAGTGACGCTCGACCAGATAGCGATCCTCCGGCGCGAGGTTGAGGTCATCCAGCTGCGCATGCACGCTCGCTATGCGTCGATAGAGCTCGGGGTTCAGCTGCACAGCATCCGTGTGCGCCGCCATCAACGGTGCGAGTGCCTCTTCGATCTCTTGAATCTCCGGCGTCGCGTCAGCAGACGAGACGGTGTAGAACGCTGACGCGACATCGTGGAGCAGCTCACCACTCCGCTCCAGGGGCACCAGTGTGTTCTCGAACGTCGGGGCGGCCGCGACATTCGTGATCGCGTCGATCTCGCGCCGATGCCGGGCGAATGCCTCGGTGAACGCCGGCAAATAGTGCTCCGGACGGATGGCCCGATAGTCGGGGAGCCCGTAGGGGAGCGGGCTTGCGGCGAGGAGCGGGTTCGACAGGGCGGCGTCGGTCATGGACTCAACCTATCTCCTCAGTAGCGGACTCCAAAACGTCGTTTGCAAATATGTGCTTGCAAAATATTGTTTGCAATCTTATTCTTGCATCGTGAACGAGTCGGAGGAGATGCCGGGCGAGCAGCCGCCGAGGATCGGCGAGGCGCGCGAACTGGACGTTGGCGCGCTGCGCGCCCTTGCCCACCCGCTTCGCGTGGAGATTTACGACATCCTGAGTCAGTTCGGTCCTCAGACGGCGAGTTCGCTGGCGGAGCAGCTGGGGGAGTCGTCGGGCGCCACGAGCTATCACCTGCGCGCCCTCGCCAAGCACGATCTCATTCGAGAGGTTCCGGATCGCGGGACGGGGCGCGAGCGTTGGTGGGAACGCCCCAAGGGAGCCGTCTCGATGACCAGTCCGACGGCCGTCAAGAGTCCCGCGGGCCGCGCCGCCAGCCAGGTCGTCATCAGCGAGTTCTATCGACGCCGGAACCGGCAGCTCGAGGATTTCATCTCGCGTCAGATTCGAAAGGATCCCGACGAGTGGACAGCGATGCTCAGCACCGCCACCGTTCGGCTGACCGATGGCCAGTTCGAAGAACTCGTTCGCGAGGTTGAGACCGTCATCGACTCCTACGTCGCTCGCTATCGCGACCAGCAGGGCGAGGGAGTGCGACCCTTCACCATCCGAACCGATGTGTTCCCCCTGACAGACCCGGAGGAGTCATGAGCGTGATCAGCACAGTGGCCCCCAGCCGATGCGAGCAGCCGCAGCCGAGTGCGCTCGAGCGGGCGGCGCTGGCCATCTTGCGAGCGCTGGAACGGGATATTGAAGCGCGGGTTCGGAGGCGTGCATCGACACGTCGGATCCGGCACGCAGCGGAACGCGGGTACGCTGACGGGCGCGCTGATGCCCGCGCCGGCGCCCATCTCGGCATCCTGCCACGATGACCCTCGCGCCGAGCTCCGTCCAGGGTCGGGTTCCGCTCGGCAGGGACTTCGGGAAGCTCTGGACCGCTGCAGCATTCAGTAACCTCGCGGATGGCGTGGGCCGTACGGCGGTCCCTCTCATCGCGACGACGCTGACGCGGGACCCGGTAGCCATTGCCGCTGTGGGAGCGCTGGCGTTCGTTCCCTGGCTGTTCTTCGGGCTTCCAGCAGGCATGATCGTCGACCGGTTCGACCGACGCCGGGTCATGGCCTCGGCGAACGTGCTTCGGGGCGGCGTCGCGGTCGCCCTGGCTGCTCTGACGGCAACCGGTCACCTGGAGCTGTGGCACCTGCTCGTTGCGACTGTGGCGTTCGGCATCGGAGAGACCCTCTTCGATAACGCGACGAATGCGGTGATCCCGTCGCTGGTCGGCAAGGCAGGGCTCGACCGGGCTAACAGCCGGATTCAGGCAGCCCAGATCACGATCGACAGCTTCGTCGCGCAGCCCATTGCGGGAGTCCTCTTCGCGATCTCGCTCGTGCTCCCGCTCTGGGTCGGATCGGCGGGCTATCTGATCCCCATCGTTCTAGCGCTCATGCTGCCGATCTCCGCTGCCAGTGCCCTGCGTAGGGCCGCCCCGGATGCCGCATTTGCAAGCGACGAGGTGGCGGTTCCCGGTGAGAGGCTCCCGGCATCTGCCGCTGCGCGGGTCTCGACCAAGGATGCTGCGCTGTACCTGTGGCGCCATCGCTATCTCCGTGCGCTCGTGGTCTTTACCTCGATCCTCGGTGGCGCCTTCTCGTTCGCGCAGGCGCCGACGATTCTCTACTTCCTCGAGACGCAGGGCGTGGCTCCTGCGGCGATCGGTTTCGTCACGGCGGGAATCGGAGCCGGCGCGCTGCTGGGCTCACTCGTCGCGCCGGCGCTCGTGCGTCGCTCCGGCCGCGGCGCCGTCATGCTGGGCGCCAATCTGGCTGCCGGCGTCTGCCTGGCTGCGGTGGGAGTGGCCCCCGAACTCGTCAGCGCGATCGTCGCCTACGCAGGAATGGCGTTCGCAGTGTCGCTCTGGAACGTCCCGTGGGGAGCGCTGCGGCAGATGATCATCCCGGGCGACATCTTCGGCCGGGTCCTCGGGATCATCCGGAGCCTCACCTGGGGGCTCTTCCCCATCGCCACGATGCTCGGGGGCCTGGTCGCACGTGTCGACCTTCGGCTTCCGTACGTCATCGCGGCAGCCGTGACGATCATCGCCGCACTCGCCGCCGCGCGGCTTCTTCTGGCAGCGAGCCGGGTGTCACCGAACGAGGAGTGATCGCAGGTTCACGCGAACTCGTCGTCGGGGTCGTGGTGCACGACCGCCTCGCCGTCGTCGTCGAGAGTCACGATCACGCCGGTGTCCAGTTCCGCGATCGGCCGACCCTCGAGCCAAGTGAGCGTCCAGCGCGGTGTCGGCTCCTGAGCGAGCTGTCCGGCAGAGATCAGGTCCTCGACCGCGGCGATCTGCGCGCGAAGCGCGTCGGGCACGGCGGCCGGCGGTGTTGCCCCGAGGGGCCAGCGGGTTCCGAGCTGCATGTCAGACCTCTCCGAGTTCGATGGATGCCACGGTCGTGCTGTCGGCATCCGTGTACGTGATCGTGTCGATGCGCCCCACGGCCTTCAGGTCGCCCTCGGCCGTGCGCAGTCGCTCCACTGTCGCGGCAGGTGCACCGATCGTGATCGAGGCCACCGGCGTCTTCTGCGAGGCCTTTGCCTCCGTCTTGGCGCGACGGATGCCGATGAGCGCCTCACCGACCGCGGTCAGTACCGCGGGGTCCCCGTCGATGCCGAGCGGCTCGGGCCACGACGCCGTGTGAATCGACCCCTCCTCGAACCACGACCAGGCTTCCTCGGTCGCGAACGAGATGACGGGCGCGAGCAGACGCAGCTGCGTCGACAGCGCGATGCGTAGCGCCAGAGCGGCGGATGCCTGCCCGACATCGCTCTGGTCGTAGGCGCGTTCCTTCACCAGCTCGAGATAGTCGTCGCAGAAGGTCCAGAAGAACGACTCGGTGATCTCCAGTGCACGGGCGTGGTCGTACGCGTCGAGTGCTGCGGTGGCGTCGCGCACGACGCCGTCCAGGGTCGCGAGCATCGAGGCATCCAGCGCGTGAGTGATGCGGGCGCCTTCGGGGACGGGGAACGAGAGCACGAACTTCGCCGCGTTCAGGATCTTGATCGCCAGGCGCCTGCCGATCTTGATCTGGGTCGGGTTCTGCGGGTCGAACGCGGCATCCGTGCCCAGACGGCTGGATGCTGCCCAGTAGCGCACGGCATCCGAACCGTGCTGCTGCAGGATGTCGGCGGGGGTGACAACGTTGCCCTTGGACTTGGACATCTTCTTGCGGTCAGGGTCGACGATGAATCCCGAGATCGCGGCATCAGTCCACGGCGCTCGCCCGTCCTCGAGCGCGCTGCGAAGCATCGTCGAGAACAGCCACGTCCGGATGATGTCCTGTCCCTGGGGACGCAGGTCGAACGGTGCGACAAGATCCCAGAGCTCGGGATCGCGCTCCCAGCCGCCGGCGAGTTGGGGAGTCAGGGACGAGGTCGCCCAGGTGTCGAAGATGTCACGCTCGCCGTCGAAGCCGCCCGGGACTCCCCGCTGGTCCGCGGTGTAGCCCGGCGGCACGTCGGTGGTGGGGTCGATGGGAAGTTGGTCGTGAGAAGGGAGCAGGACGCGGTCGTAGTCGCGCTCACCGTTCTCGTCGAGGGCGTACCAGACCGGGATCGGCACGCCGAAGAATCGTTGGCGCGAGACGAGCCAGTCGCCGGTGAGGCCGCCGACCCAGTTCTCGTACCGCACGCGCATGAAGTCCGGATGCCACGCCACGTCGCGGCCGAGTTCGAGGAGCTTCTCACGCAGCGCCTCGTCGCGGGCTCCGTTGCGGATGTACCACTGACGCGTCGAGACGATCTCGAGGGGGCGGTCGCCCTTCTCGAAGAACTTCACGGGATGGGTGAACGGCTTGGGGTCGCCGATCAACTCGCCTGACTCCTGCAGGAGTTCCACGACGCGCTTCTTGGCGCTGAAAACGGTCTTGCCGGCAAGCTCCGCATAGGCGGCACGCGCGGCGCCCGTCGTGATGACCTCGGGAGCCTCGGCGGTGATGCGGCCGTCCTTGCCGATGATCGTGCGGTTGGGAAGGTCGAGCTCGCGCCACCAGATGATGTCGGTGACGTCGCCGAACGTACAGATCATCGCGATACCCGAGCCTTTGTCGGGCTGCGCGAGCGGGTGCGGCAGCACTGGCACCTCGACATCGAACAGCGGCGTGCGCACGGTCGTGCCGAATGCGGGCTGGTAGCGCTCGTCATCGGGGTGGGCGACCAGCGCGACACACGCGGCCAGCAGTTCGGGGCGCGTGGTTTCGATGTGGATGTCGCCGCTGCCGTCGCTCTTGTGGAAAGCGAGGCGGTGGTAGGCGGCTGGCTGCTCGCGGTCTTCGAGTTCTGCCTGCGCGATCGCGGAGCGGAAGTCGATGTCCCACAGGGTCGGCGCGAGCGACTGGTAGGCCTCGCCACGTTCGAGGTTGCGCAGGAACGCGAGCTGGCTCGTGCGCATCGTCTCGTCCGAGATCGTGCGGTAGGTCTGGGTCCAGTCGACGGACAGCCCCAGCATCCGCCAGAGATCTTCGAAGTGCTTTTCGTCTTCGACAGTGAGCTTTTCGCACAGTTCGATGAAGTTGCGGCGGCTGATCGGCACCTGGTCGGCTGCCTTGCTGCTCTTGTTGTCACCGCCCTCGTAGGGGGGAGTGAAGTCGGCGTCATACGGCAGCGAGGGATCGCAGCGGACGCCGTAGTAGTTCTGCACGCGGCGTTCGGTCGGAAGCCCGTTGTCGTCCCACCCCATCGGATAGAAGACGGTCTTGCCCCGCATCCGTTCGAAACGCACCTTCACGTCGGTGTGGGTGTAGCTGAACACGTGACCGATGTGAAGCGACCCGGATGCCGTGGGCGGGGGAGTGTCGACGGAGTAGACCCCGCCGCGTCCGACCTCGGCGGCGGCGCCGCGGTTGAACCGGTAGGTTCCGGCATCCGTCCAGGCGGCATCCCACTTCTGCTCGAGACCTTCGAGGGCGGGCTTGTCGGGTATGGCGGCCATGGGTCTCCTAGCGCGATATGTGCGGCACCGTGTGTGCGTGCCTGAGTGTGGGATACGCCTCGATTCTACCGGCCCGGGGCGGTGAGCACCGGGCCCGCGGGTACACCCGGGAGGTGATGCGCATTCCGGAGGGCCGAAGCTGGAGTCTCGTCCTCCCAAGCGTGCATCGCCTCCCGAGTGTCCGGCGAAAGTCGTACTACGTTCCTCCCCTGCCGCGCTGGCCGGGCGCACTCTCCACGGATGCTGCCACTCGAAGCCTCCGCCCCGGCACCGTGCGATGGGCTGGCGAGATGGATCTCAGCGCGTTCGTCGCGACTCACGGGGGTGTCATACCGTCGTCGTGGCTCAGAGCTCGGCGCGTCTCGTCGCGACGCCTCACTGATGCCCTCCGCTCGGGCGTTCTCATCCGGCCGCGGCGAGGGTGGGTTGCCGTGCCGACCGCCGATCCCGAGCTCATCCGTGCCGCGGGGGAGGGCGTGGTAATCACCTGCATCTCGCTCGCGCGCCGCCGCGGGCTCTGGGTTCTCAAAGAGCCGGAGTGGCATGTTGCCGCTCCATCCCACGCCGGTCATGTGGGGCTGCCCGGCGCGGTAACGCACTGGCGGACGCCACTCGTGCCTCGACCACCCGGCTCCTTGGAAGATGAGATCGAGAACATGCTGGTTCAGGTCGCCCTGTGCCAACCGGATGACGCGGCGCTGGCCATCTGGGAATCTGCGCTGCGCACGGGGCGAGCAGACATTGATCGGCTGCGAAACCTCCCACTCCCAGAGCCGGCCTCTCGACTTCTCGATCAGGTAACGCCCTGGTCGGATTCAGGGCTCGAGACGATCGCCGTCGTGCGGTTGAGGTGGCTCGGGCTGCCACTGCGTCCGCAGATCTGGATCGCCGGCCACCGTGTCGATCTGCTCATCGGCGACAGGCTCGTTCTCCAGATCGATGGCGGGTCCCATGTTGGCGCACAACGGGACAGTGACAATCGGCACGACGCCGAACTGCGTCTGCGTGGCTATCACGTCATCCGGGTGGGTTACCGGCAGGTCGTCGACAACTGGCCGGAGGTACAGGCGCTTGTCATGGCTGCCGTCGCGGCAGGCCTCCACCGTCGTCCGCGCTAGGCATCCGGCTGGTTAGGGCTGTCGCAAACCGGGTTCACTCGGGAGGCGATGCGCGATCGGGAGGGCCCAAGTGGCGTACCTGGTCCTCCCGAGTGGTCACGCCCTCCGGAATGGCCGAGTCAGGGCGACGGATGCCGAGAGCGCCAGGCCGCGCGCGAGATCGCGAAAGCCAGGTGCGGCATGTCGATGTCGCGGTAGTGCTTGACGAAACGCTCGCGGACCGTCATCCCGAGCCGGATCGCGACGTTCATCGACGCGAGGTTCGTATCGCGCACTATCGCGTAGATCTCCGGCACAACGACGTTCGCGAAGCCCCAATCCAGGCATGCGGATGCAGCCTCCGTGGCATATCCGAGACCCCACCGCTGCCGCAGGAGGTGATATCCGACCTCGACGACCTCTGCCGTTGCAGTGCGCTGAACGGTGAGACCGCAGTCCCCGATGACCTCGTCGGTCTCCGCATCCGTCACGGCCCACAGCCCGAACCCGTCGTCGCGATAGCGGCGGAGTTGGCCCTCGATCCAGGTGGCCGTCTCCGCCGGAGAGAAACCATGCTCGTACGCGCTCATCGCGACCTCGTCGCCGAGCACACGATGCAACGCCGAATGATCCTGCGGCGTGAGCTCTCGCAACCCGAGCCGAGCCGTCTGTATGCCCGAGAAGGCAGTCGCCGGCTGGGGAATCACTCGAGGACCCGGATGCCGAGAGCCATGGCCAGGGGCGTCGAGTGCTGCTCGACCTGCCGCGTCGTGAGCGTCGCGCCGCTCAGTCCTGCCGGACTGGTGAACGACAGCGCCTCGAGCCCTCGGAGGTCGAGGTGCTGCGAACGCAAGCCCCGAGAGTCGACCTCATCGGCGTGACATCCCTCGAAGGTGACACGGGTGAGCGCTGCCTCAGGGAGGTCCAGAGAACCGAACCGGCAGTCCACGAATCGAACATCGGTCACGGTAGACATGCTGAGGTTCGCGTAGTCGATGCGCATTCCACGGAACTCGACGCCGTCGAGCTCGGCGCCGCTGAGTTCGAGAGTCGCGAGTCGCCCTCCGTTAATCGTCACGGTGCGCCAGGCGCTGTTGGGTGCGATCAGCCGCGTCGCACGGATGCCACTGATGAGAACATCACGCACCGAGGCGCCGGCGAGAGTCAGGGAGTCGAGGTCGACATCCGGAATCTCACACTCCGCGATTCTCGCGAACGAGCCGTCTACCTCGCCGCGAAGCGCACCCACACGCACGCCGAGAAGGTCATCGTGACGATCGATCGCCGCAACCGATTCGAGACTCGCCGGAAGGTCGGGGCTGCTGACGCGCGGAGCCAGCGGTTCATCGGATCGAGAGCGAGGCACGCATCCACCCTAGGCGCCGCTAGAATCGAGCAATCAGCACCGATCCGGCCATCACCGGGGAGCTCTCGGAAGAACGGTCCCGCGAGGGGCTCAGTAGAACCGAGCGGGTCAGGCCCGTCACAGCCGCAGTGAGAGGGGCTGGACCGGACGCAGACCGGACCGGCACGCAGGGTGGTACCGCGGCTCGCGAGAGTCGTCCCGGCAGATGATGTCCGTGACCCCTGCGAGATGACATGAGCTACCCCCGCCCCTCCGCCTTCGGCCCCGCCGCTGACGTTTCGCCGAGCCCGCGCTTTCCTGCGATTGAGCGCGACGTGCTCGCGTTCTGGAAGCAGGACGACACCTTCCGTGCGTCGATCGAGCAGCGCGACGGCGCACAGGAGTGGGTCTTCTACGACGGCCCGCCGTTCGCGAACGGACTCCCGCACTACGGGCACCTTCTCACGGGCTACGCGAAGGACCTCTTCCCGCGATTCCAGACCATGCGCGGCAAGAAGGTCGACCGCGTCTTTGGATGGGACACGCACGGCCTGCCCGCCGAGCTCGAGGCCATGAAGCAGCTCGGCATCACCGAGAAGGCCGAGATCGAACAGATGGGGATCGCCGCGTTCAACGCGAAGGCCCGCGAATCCGTGCTGACCTACACCCGCGAGTGGGAGGACTACGTCACCCGGCAGGCTCGGTGGGTCGACTTCGAACGCGGCTACAAGACGCTCGATGTCGGATACATGGAGTCCGTGCTCTGGGCTTTCAAGAGCCTCTACGACAAGGGGCTCGCGTACGAGGGCTACCGCGTGCTGCCGTATTGCTGGCGCGACGAGACCCCGCTCTCGAGCCACGAGCTGCGCATGGACGACGACGTCTACAAGATGCGCCAAGACCCCTCAGTCACCGTGACCTTCCCGCTGGTCGGCGCGAAGGCTGAGGCCCTCGGACTCACCGCTGTCCGCGCACTCGCGTGGACGACGACGCCGTGGACCCTGCCGACAAACCTCGCGCTCGCGGTGGGTCCCGACATCCGTTACGTCGTCCTGCCCGGTGGCCCGAACGGTGCGGCGGACGTCCACCGTACGCCTGGGGGAGCGGCTGACGACGCGGTCGAGACGATGGCGCACGAGTACCTGCTCGCCGAAGACCTGCTCGCCGGCTACGCGAAGGACCTGGGGTACGAGAGCCCAGAAGAAGCCCGTGCCGCTGTCTCCCGCAGCATCCTGGGTTCGGAGCTCGCGGGCGTCTCGTACGACAGGCTCTTCGACTACTACGCGGATGCCGAGACCTGGGGCACCCAGAACGCGTGGCAGATCCTCGTCGACGATTACGTCACGACCAGCGACGGCACCGGCATCGTCCACCAGGCCCCGGCCTATGGTGAGGATGACCAGCGGGTTTCGGAGGCTGCCGGCATCCCGACGATTCTCTCGCTCGACGAGGGTGGTCGCTTCCTGCCGCAGGTGACGGATGTCGCCGGGCAGCTGTGGATGGACGCCAACCGTCCCCTCATCCGCCTGCTGCGCGACGGCGGCCGGTTGCTGCGCGAGGCCAGCTACGAGCACTCCTACCCTCACTGCTGGCGGTGCCGGAACCCCCTCATCTACAAGGCAGTCTCGAGTTGGTTCGTGCGCGTGACCGAGATCAAGGATCGCCTGATCGAACTCAACGAGCAGATCACCTGGGCTCCCGAGAATGTCAAGCACGGCCAGTTCGGCAAGTGGCTCGAGGGCGCGCGCGACTGGTCGATCAGCCGCAACCGCTATTGGGGCTCTCCCATCCCGGTCTGGAAGAGCGACAACCCCGAATACCCGCGCGTCGATGCGTACGGGTCGCTCGAGGAGCTCGAGCGGGACTTCGGCACACTCCCACGAAACGAGGCAGGAGAGGTCGACCTGCACCGGCCGTACATCGACGACCTCACGCGCCCGAACCCCGACGACCCCACCGGTCAGTCGATGATGCGCCGCATCGAGGATGTCTTCGATGTGTGGTTCGACTCGGGGTCGATGCCCTACGCGCAGGTGCACTACCCGTTCGAGAACCACGACTGGTTCGATGAGCACGCGCCCGCCGACTTCATCGTCGAGTACATCGGTCAGACCCGCGGCTGGTTCTACGTCATGCACGTGCTCTCGGGTGCCCTGTTCGACCGCCCGGCCTTCACCGGCGTGTCCTGTCACGGCATCGTGCTGGGTTCGGACGGGCAGAAGATGTCGAAGTCGTTGCGCAACTACCCCGATGTATCGGAGGTCTTCGACCGCGATGGGTCGGACGCGATGCGCTGGTTCCTCATGTCGAGCTCGGTGCTGCGCGGCGGCAACCTCGTCGTCACCGAGGAAGGCATCCGTGCGGGAGTCCGCGAGTTCCTGCTGCCGCTGTGGAACGCCTGGTACTTCTTCGCCACCTACGCCAACGCCGCTGCCGGTCCCAATGGCGCCGGCTACGAGGCGTCGTGGCGCACCGACTCGACCGATGTGCTCGACCGCTACATCCTGGCGCTTCTTGGAGACCTGGTTGCCGGTGTCGCTGCCGACCTCGAGGTACTGGACTCGACGAGCGCTGCCGAGAAGCTCCGCGATTTCGCCGAGGCGCTCACCAACTGGTACATCCGCCGTTCGCGCGACCGATTCTGGGAGGGCGTCACCGACGACCCGCGTTCCCGCGAGGCGTTCGACACCCTGTACACGGTCCTCGAGACCCTCACTCGCGTGGCTGCGCCGTTGATCCCGCTCGTCGCAGAGCGCGTCTGGCAGGGGCTCACCGGCGGACGCAGCGTCCACCTGCAGGACTGGCCGGATGCGGCATCCTTCGCGCCCGCTGCCGACATCCGCACCGCGATGGATGCCGTCCGCGAGGTATCCAGCGTCGCGAACGCGCTGCGCAAGAAGGAGGGCAAGCGCGTGCGCCTGCCGCTCTCGCGCCTCACGGTGGCTGTGACCGATGCCGCGGCCCTCGGCCAATTCGAGGGGATCCTGCGCGACGAGCTGAACGTCAAGAGCGTCGAACTCGTCGAGCTCACGGAAGGCCTGGCCGAGTACTACGGCATCAGCCAGCGGCTCGCGGTCAACGCGCGGGCTGCGGGCCCGCGCCTTGGCAAGCAGGTGCAGCACGTCATCGCCGGCGCACGAGCCGGCCTCTGGAGCGAAGAAGATGGCGTGGTCGTCGTCGACGGGATCACGCTCGAGCCCGGCGAGTACGAACTCACCCTCGAAGCCGGGGGAGTAGCCGAGGGCACCGCGATCGCGCTTCTCGCGGCCGGAGGGTTCGTGCTGCTCGACACGACCACCACGCCGGAACTGGAGGCCGAAGGGCTGGCGCGCGACGTCATCCGGGCTGTTCAAGACACGCGTAAGGCTGCGGGATTCGACGTCAGCGACCGCATCCGACTTCGGCTGCTCTTCCAGAACGCGGATGACGGCCACGCGGTCCAGTCCGCGTTCGAGGCTGCCGACGTTGCGGGGGAGACGCTCGCCGTCGACGCGCGGGTGCTGATCGCGGGGGAGCTCGACCCGGCCGATGCCGGCGGCGTGAACACGTTCTCTGCCGTCGCCGCGCGCGGGCACGGTGTGAACGTCGCGAAAGGAACCTACGCGAACCGCGGTTCGTTCATGGTCGTGGTCGAGCGCATCGGAGGAGCAGCATGAACGAGCGAGAGCGCGCAGACGCCGTCTACGACATCCTGCTGACCCGCCAGGGAGAGCAGTGGGTGCAACCGCGGATCGAGCGCACGCAGAAGCTGCTGGACTACCTCGACAACCCACAGCGCACGTACCGGGTCGTGCACGTCACCGGAACGAATGGCAAGACCTCCACGAGCCGCATCATCGAGAGTCTCATCCGTGCCCACGGGCTGCGCACCGGAATGTTCACGAGCCCGCATCTCGAGCGATTCACCGAGCGCATCCTCATCGACGGCGAGCCGGTGACCGACGAGGCCCTCGTGGCGGCCTGGGACGAGATCGCACCCTTCATCGATCTCGTGGATGCCGAACTCACGGCATCCGGTGATGCGGAACTCACCTTCTTCGAGCTGCTGACGGTGCTGGCCTTCGTCGTGTGCGCTGACGCGCCCGTCGATGTGCTGGTGCTCGAGGTCGGGATGGGCGGACTGTGGGACTCCACGAACACTGCCGATGGCGATGTCGCCGTGTTCGCGCCCATCGACCTGGACCATGCCGCGCGGCTGGGCGACACGATCGAGCAGATCGCCACCGTGAAGGCTGGGATCATCAAGGAGGCTGCGGCTGTCGTTTCTGCCCGGCAGGCGCCGTCAGCTGAGGCGGTCCTGCGCGGACAGTCCGGACGACGAGACGCGACGTTTGCTATCGAAGGCGACCAGTTCGCGCTGCAGAAGTCTGCCCTCGCCGTCGGCGGTCAGCTGATTTCGGTCCGCGGGCTGGCCGGCGAGTACCCCGATCTTTATCTTCCGCTGTACGGATCGCACCAGGGTTTCAACGCAGCCCTCGCCATCGCGGCTGTAGAGGCCCTGATCGGCGGCGGGCAGCAGCCCATCGCTTCTGATGTGCTCGTGGAAGGTCTGTCCAGTGTCACGTCTCCGGGGCGGCTCCAACTCGTCGGAACGGACCCGACTGTGCTCGTGGATGCTGCACACAACCCCCACGGCGCGCGAGCTCTCGCCCAGGCACTCGGCGAATCCTTCGACTTCGACGAGTGGGGAGTGGTCGTCGGCATCCTCTCGGACAAGGACGCCGACGGTATCGTCACTGCACTGAGTGAGGTAGCCGCAGAGTTCTTCGTCACCGCGCCCGACTCGGACCGCGCAACGGATGCCGATGCGCTAGCCGATCTGCTCGAAGCCCGAGGTCTTCCCGCAGCCGTCTTCCCCGAGCTGGAATCTGCTGCCGAGGCTGCACGGTCGTGGGCGAGCGCAGCGCCGCGGCGCGCCGTCATCATCACCGGCTCGGTAGTCCTCGCCGGCGAAGCGATCACGCTCTCGGCAGACAATGAGTGGAAAGCGGGGTCAGGCGCGTGAGCGCGGACGAGCCCGCGGCGCCCCGCCGCACCCGCGGTGCTCGCGAGTCCCTCGGGTCGGTCGTTCTCGGCTTCGAGTCGATCATCGTGTTCCTCGGCGGCCTTGTCGTCTACGGCCTTCGTGTGCTGCCCGACGGGATCGAGCCGTGGTGGGGGATCGTTGCCGGGTCCGTGCTTGCACTGGTGATGGTCGTCATAGCTGGACTCCTCCGCCACTACTGGGCAATCGCGGTGGGCTGGGCTCTTCAGGTGGTCGTTCTGCTCGGCGGCTTTCTGGTGCCGGCCCTCGTCGTCGTCGCGATCATTTTCGGTGGTATGTGGGCGTATGCGACGATCAAAGGGGCATCTCTCGATGCTCGCAACGCCCGACGCGCGGCACCCCCCGAACCCTCGAACGGAGAATAACGATGTCGACCGAAGAGACCCTCGTTCTGGTGAAGCCCGACGGTGTAGCGAGGGGCCTGACCGGCTCGATCCTCGCGCGCATCGAAGCGAAGGGATACGCCCTCGTCGACATCCGTTTGGTCGAACCCGACCGCGATCGGCTCGAGAAGCACTACGCCGAGCACGCCGGGAAGCCGTTCTATGAGCCCCTTCTCGAGTTCATGATGTCCGGTCCGTCGGTGGCCATTCGTCTCGCCGGCAATCGGGTGATCGAAGGCTTCCGGTCTTTGGCAGGCACCACCGAGCCCACGACGGCAGCGCCGGGAACGATTCGCGGCGACTTCGGCCGCGACTGGGGGCTGGCAGTCCAGCAGAACCTCGTCCACGGCTCTGACAGCCCCGAGTCCGCCGCGCGCGAGCTCGAGATCTGGTTTGGTTGACGACTCGGCGGCGCTGCTCAGAGGGATCCATGGGATTCGTCATGGTGCGACGGTGAATTCGACCGCCGCCGAGGCGCACGACGCGCCCTCGGGACACGTTGCGATGTCCCAGTAGTTCGAGATCGACGCTACGGCCTGCCCCGGGCGGATCGTCGGTGGGACAGTGATGGACACCGCGAACGACCCGTCCGGGTCCGGCGTGACACGCGCTTGCGCGAGCGGAATCGTCTCGCCGACCGGCTGGATTCGCACGGTCAGCTCCGGGCCGGCGGGGAGGGGGTGGACTGACCCCGTTTTGTAGGT
>NZ_DCBW01000019.1:0-131 GCF_002313585.1 Microbacterium sp. UBA1097
GACGTCTTCTACCTGCACTCGCGTCTGCTCGAGCGCTGCGCGAAGCTCTCCGATGAGCTGGGCGCCGGCTCCATGACGGGTCTTCCCATCATCGAGACCAAGGCCAACGACGTCTCGGCCTACATCCCGAC
>NZ_DCBW01000019.1:460-18486 GCF_002313585.1 Microbacterium sp. UBA1097
TCGATCACCGACGGCCAGATCTTCTTGCAGTCCGACCTCTTCAACGCGAACCAGCGTCCCGCGGTCGACGTAGGTATCTCGGTATCGCGTGTCGGTGGTGACGCTCAGGTCAAGTCCATCAAGAAGGTCTCGGGAACGCTCAAGCTCGAGCTCGCCCAGTACCGCTCGCTGGAGGCGTTCGCGATGTTCGCGAGCGACCTGGATGCGGCATCCCGTCGCCAGCTCGCCCGAGGTGCGCGCCTGACTGAGCTGCTCAAGCAGCCGCAGTACTCGCCGTATCCGGTGGAGGAGCAGGTCGTCTCGATCTGGGCCGGCACCAACGGCAAGCTCGACACGATCGAGGTCGAAGATGTGCTGCCCTTCGAGCGGGAGCTGCTGGACTTCCTGCGCCGCAACACGACGATCCTCGACCGTCTACGCGAAACCAACGTGCTGGATGACGACACCGTCGCCGAGCTCGAGAAGGTCGTCGACGACTTCGTGCTGGAGTTCCGCTCCGGCAAGGGTCAGGCGATCTCCAAGCCCGGCCACGAAGAAGTCGGTGCCGCTGAGGCAGATGACGTCAACCAGGAGAAGATCGTCAAGGGTCGCCGCTAAGGGCGCGCGAGGGCGATAAACCATGGGCGCACAACTCCGGGTCTACAAGCAGAAGATCTCTTCTGCCCAGACCACGAAGAAGATCACGAAGGCGATGGAGCTCATCGCTGCTTCGCGCATCCAGAAGGCGATGACCCGGGTGAGGGCCTCGCAGCCGTTCACGCGGGCGGTCAGCCAGGCGGTTACCGCCGTGGCCACGTACTCCGACGTCGAGCATCCGCTGACGACCGAGCGTGAGGTCATCCGGCGCTCGGCCGTGGTGATCTTCGCCTCGGACCGCGGTCTTGCTGGCGCGTTCAACTCGCAGATCCTCCGAGAGGGTCTCGAGCTTGCGCAGCTGCTGCGTGAGCAGGGCAAGGAACCAGTCTTTTACCTCGTCGGCCGCAAGGCGGTCGGGTACTTCCAGTTCCGCAAGATGGCAAGCGTCGCGCAGTGGACGGGCGACACCGACACGCCGCACTTCCACACCGCTGAAGAGATCGCAGCGAGCCTGCTGGATGCGTACGACCGTGGCGGCGACGAGGGTGGCGTCGATGAGATCCATCTCGTCTACAACCGCTTCGTCAGCATGATGACCCAGAGCCCCGAGCAGGTCCGCCTGCTGCCGCTCGAGGTCGTCGAGGCCGAGGAATCAGCATCCGCTCAGGTGTACCCGCTGTACGAGTTCGAGCCGGATGCCGAGACGGTGCTCAACCAGCTGCTGCCGGTGTACATCCAGAGCCGCGTCTTCAACGCCCTCCTTCAGTCGTCGGCGGCAAAGCACGCCGCGACCCAGAAGGCCATGAAATCCGCGAGCGATAACGCCGACAAGCTCATCACCGATTACACCCGCCTGCGCAACAACGCGCGACAGGCCGAGATCACGCAGCAGATCGCCGAGATCGTCGGCGGCGCCGACGCTCTGGCGTCGGGCAAGTAGACCTGACACGAAAGAGAATGACCATGACTCCCACCGCAACCGCCGAGAAGACCGCGGTCGTCGGCCGCGTCGCGCGCGTCACCGGCCCCGTCGTCGACATCGAGTTCCCGCATGACTCGATCCCCGACATCTACAACGCGCTGACCACCACGATCACGATCGAGGGCGAGTCCAGCGAGCTGACCCTCGAGGTCGCACAGCACCTTGGCGACGACCTCATCCGCGCCATCGCGCTCAAGCCCACCGACGGTGTCGTCCGTGGTCAGGAAGTCCGTGACACGGGCGGCCCGATCTCGGTGCCGGTCGGCGACGTGACCAAGGGCCACGTGTTCAACGTGACCGGCGAGGTCCTCAACGCCGAGCCGGGCGAGAAGATCGAGATTACCGAGCGGTGGGGCATCCACCGCAAGGCGCCGGCCTTCGACCAGCTCGAGTCCAAGACGACGATGTTCGAGACCGGCATCAAGGTCATCGACCTGCTGACCCCCTACGTGCAGGGTGGAAAGATCGGTCTGTTCGGTGGTGCGGGCGTCGGCAAGACCGTCCTCATCCAGGAGATGATCCAGCGTGTTGCGCAGGACCACGGTGGTGTGTCGGTGTTCGCCGGTGTCGGTGAGCGTACCCGTGAGGGTAACGACCTGATCCACGAGATGGAAGAGGCAGGTGTCTTCGACAAGACCGCCCTCGTCTTCGGTCAGATGGACGAGCCGCCGGGGACCCGTCTTCGTGTGGCGCTCTCGGCGCTGACGATGGCCGAGTACTTCCGTGACGTGCAGAAGCAGGACGTGCTGTTGTTCATCGACAACATCTTCCGCTTCACGCAGGCAGGTTCCGAGGTCTCGACGCTTCTCGGCCGCATGCCCTCCGCTGTGGGTTACCAGCCGAACCTCGCCGACGAGATGGGTGTGCTCCAGGAGCGCATTACTTCCACGCGCGGTCACTCGATCACCTCGCTGCAGGCGATCTACGTCCCCGCCGACGACTACACCGACCCAGCGCCGGCTACGACCTTCGCCCACCTCGATGCGACCACCGAGCTTTCGCGTGCGATCGCCTCGCGCGGTCTGTACCCCGCGGTCGACCCGCTGACCTCGACCAGCCGCATCCTGGACCCGCGGTACGTCGGTGAAGACCACTACCGTGTGGCAACCGCGGTGAAGCAGATCCTGCAGAAGAACCAGGAACTGCAGGAGATCATCGCGATCCTCGGTGTCGACGAGCTCTCCGAAGAGGACAAGGTCGTCGTGTCGCGTGCGCGCCGCATCCAGCAGTTCCTCTCGCAGAACACCTACATGGCCAAGAAGTTCACCGGTGTCGAGGGCTCCACGGTTCCGATCAAGGAGACGATCGAGTCGTTCGACGCGATCGTCAAGGGCGACTTCGACCACGTGGCCGAGCAGGCGTTCTTCAACGTGGGTGGCATCTCCGACGTCGAAGAGCGCTGGGCGCAGATCCAGAAGGAGAACGGCTGATCATGCCGCTGCACGTCAGCCTCGTCTCCGCCGACGCCGAAGTGTGGTCGGGGGAGGCATCCCTCGTCGTCGCGAAGACCGTCGAGGGTGAGATCGGCTTCATGGCGGGTCACGAGCCGGTGCTCGCGATCCTCGCCGAGGGCCAGGTGCGCATCACGAAGGATGACGGCAGCAAGGTCGTCGCGAACGCTCAGGACGGCTTCCTCTCCATCGAGAGCGATGTCGTCACGATCGTGGCCGGCAACGCTGCTCTCGTCGCCTGACATCAGCGTCCGTCCGGCGTAGGCCTCGGCCGCGTTGAACGGGCGTAGGAAGAATCGCCGAGGTAGGACGAATGCATCGTCATCCGTCCTACCTCGGCGATTTCGCCTTTCTCGGTGAGGAGATGCGGTGCTGATCCTGCTGCCTCCCTCGGAGACGAAGCGACCAGGCGGAGAGGGTGCGCCGTGGGATGCATCCCGTCTGGCGTTTTCTGAACTCACGCCGATCCGCGAGTCGGTGATCGACGCGCTGGTGCGGCTGAGCGATGACCCGGATGCCGCAGCCAAGGTCCTGAAGCTCGGGCCGAAGCAGCGCGGCGAGATCGAAACGAACCGGTCGCTGCGCACCTCCCCGACGATGCCGGCGATCGACAGGTACACGGGAGTGCTTTTCGACGCTCTGGATGCCTCGAGTCTCGACTCGTCTGCCAGGCGCTGGCTCGGCGACCATGTCGTGATCCATTCCGCGCCTTTCGGCCTGGTCGGTGCTCTGGACCCCATTCCGTCCTACCGGCTGGGTGCGGGCATCAGTCTTCCCGGCCTCGCCTCGCAGCGGCGCCTCTGGGCCGCTCCCGTCGCGGCAGCGCTCGCCCGTGACACCCGCGGGTTTGTGCTCGACCTGAGGTCCGAGGCCTACGTTGCGCTCGGGGCTGCACCGGTCGGGCGGAGCGCCTACGTGCGAGTCCTGACGCGGGCTCCGGACGGGCAGACGCGAGCGCTCAATCACTTCAACAAAGCCGCTAAGGGCCGGCTCACCCGCGCTCTCGCGGAGTCCAGCGCCGACCTCGCGGACACAGCGCAGTTCGTGAGATGGGCGAGCGACGCCGGGTTCGAGACGGCCCCCGACGGCGACGTCATGACGCTCATCTTGCCCCCACGCTGAGAATCTGCTGACAGCTACGCTCAAGGATCGCTAGCATGTGGTGCAGCGGGCGAGTGCCCCGTCGCGCACCGGCTCGAGGTGCGAGTCCTGACCGTTCGGGAGGAACGTTCATGTTCGAAAACGTAGGCGCCTCGGTCGTCTATTACAACGACGGCGCGTCGATCGGCTTGCTGATCTTCTTCGCCTTCTTCTGGATCATCTTTGCCGCAGCGGGCTACGTCCTGACCTCGTTCTTCTTGATGAGGATCTTCGACAAGGCTGGCGTGCAGGGCAAGTGGCGCGCGTGGGTGCCCGTCTACAACGGCATGATCTTCCTCAAGCTCGGCGACCTCAGCCCCTGGCTGCTCCTCTACGCGATCGGTGCGGCGATCCTGCTCGGCTGGATCCCCGTCATCGGCCAGCTCATCGGCCTCGCCGCGTTCGTGCTGACGCTGCTCGCTGCCTGGCGCGTTGGCCTCAAGCTGCAGAAAGAGGCAGTCTGGCTCATTCTCTACTTCTTCCTCTCGATCGTCTGGCTCGGTATCGCGGCCTTCGACAAGTCGCGTTGGAACACGGCGATCCCGGCCGCGCCCTGGGCGGGCAACGGGTTCCTGGGAGACCGTACGAACTGGGACGGCATCCCCTCGCAGGTTCCGGCCGGTGGTTACCCCGCGAACCCGGCAACCAGCCCCGCAGCCGGCTACGCGGCACCGCCGGCTCCGCCGACCGGATACGCACCCCCTGCCGCGCCTCCCGCTGCTGCACCGCAGCCCCCGGCAAGCCCGGAGCCGCCCGCAGCGCCCGAAGAGCCCAAGGCCTAATCCCGCTTGACCCCAGAGGCCCCCACCGCACGGTGGGGGCCTCTCACACGTTCGGCTGTTGCAATCTCGGCCGTTCGCTGACGGCGCAGCCGAGTGATTTGCCTGCCGCAGGATGCCGGGCGTAGCGTCAGCGAGGACGTGTCCGCGGGGAGCCGACCGTCCGTTCGGTGGAAGGACCTCCTCGTGCTCTGGACCCTCCTGGTGCGATACCTGCGACCCGCGTGGCCGCTCATCATCGCGGTCATCGTGTTTCAGCTTGCTCAGTCGATCGCATCGCTGCTGCTTCCGACTCTGAACGCTGACATCATCGACAACGGTGTGGTGACCGGCGACATCGCCTACATCTGGTCGACCGGCGGTCTCATGCTCGTCATCTCGCTCGTGCAAGTCGTGTGCGCGATCATCGCCGTGTACTTCGGGTCGCGACTTGCCATGGGAATGGGCAAGAACCTGCGGGCCGATGTCTTCCACCGCGTCGTCGCGTTCTCGCAGCGCGAGGTCGGGAGCTTCGGCGCGCCGTCTCTCATCACGCGCAACACGAACGACGTGCAGCAGGTGCAGATGCTCGTGCAGGTTTCGGCGACGCTGATGGTCTCGGCCCCGATGCTCGCGATCGGCGGGGTGATCATGGCGATTCGCCAGGACCCCGGCCTGTCGTGGCTCATGGCGGTAGCGGTGCCTGTGCTGCTGATCCTGGTTTCACTCATCGTCGTGCGAATGGTTCCCGCGTTCACGGTCATGCAGCAGCGGATCGACCGCGTCAATCAGATCATGCGCGAGCAGCTGAGCGGCATCCGTGTCGTTCGCGCCTTCGTCCGCGAAGACCACGAACGTCAGCGCTTCGACGTCGCGAGCCGCGATGTGATGGCGACAGGACTTCGCGCGGGCAACCTCATGGCGCTGATGTTTCCCGTTGTCATGCTCGTGCTCAATGTCTCGAGCGTTGCGGTGATCTGGTTCGGCGCCTTCCAGGTGCAAAACGACGGCGTCGAGATCGGAACCCTCTTCGCCTTTCTCACCTACATCATGCAGATCCTCATGGGTGTCATGATGGCGACGTTCATGTTCGTCATGATCCCCCGTGCCGCGGTCTGCGCGAAGCGGATCGGCGAGGTCCTGGACACGGAACCCTCGGTTGAGCCTCCCGCCGTCGCCGTGGCAGCCCCCGCGCCGCGCGGCCGGGTCGAATTCTCGCACGTCGACTTCGCCTACCCGGGTGCGCAGGATCCGGTGCTTCACGACATCACCTTCACGGTCGAGCCGGGCACGACGACAGCGATCATCGGATCGACCGGGGCCGGCAAGTCGACGCTCATCGGGCTCGTGCCGCGCTTGTTCGATGTGACGGCGGGGGAGGTGCGTGTCGATGGTGTCGACGTGCGCTCGCACGATCCCGATGAACTGTGGGCGCGGATCGGGCTGGTCCCGCAACGGGCGTTCCTGTTCTCCGGAACCGTCGCCTCGAACCTGCGGTACGGCGATGCCGCCGCCGATGACGCAAGTCTGTGGCGTGCCCTGGAGCTGGCGCAGGCGCGCTCGTTCGTCGAGTCCTTCCCCCTGGGACTCGAGGCACCGATCGCGCAAGGGGGCACGAACGTCTCGGGTGGGCAGCGACAGCGCCTCGCGATAGCGCGAGCGCTCGTGAAGAACCCGCCGATCTTCATCTTCGACGACTCGTTCTCGGCCCTCGATCTGCGAACGGATGCCGCGCTTCGCCGAGCCCTCGACACCGAACTTCCTGACGCTACGCGCCTGATCGTCGCCCAGCGAGTGTCGACGATTCAGCACGCCGATCAGATCGTGGTGCTCGACCACGGTCGGATCGTCGGCATCGGTAGACACGATGAGCTCGTGGGGACGTGCGAGACCTACCGCGAGATCGTCGATTCCCAGCTCTCGGCGGAGGCAGCGGCATGAGCGCGCCTCGTCCCGCTGCAGGTGCAGCTCCCGCGCGCGGTCCGATGGGGGGCGGCCCCATGGGACGCGGGATGGGGATGCCCGTGCAGAAGGCGCAGAATTTCGGCGCGAGCGCGAAGCGCCTGCTCGCGCATCTGCGCCGAGAGAACGCGCTCCTGGTCGTCGTTATCGTGTTGGGCGTCTTTTCGGTGGCACTGTCGGTGATCGGGCCGAAGCTCCTGGGGGAGGGCACCAACCTCGTTTTCGCTGGTTTCGTGTCGCTGCAATTCTCGGATGTTCCCCCGGGGACCACGCAGCAGCAGATCATGGACCAGCTCATCGCGAACGGTCAGCAGGAGCAGGCTGACCTGCTCTCGACGATGACCTTCACCCCGGGTGCGGGTATCGACTTCGCAGCCCTTGGCCAACTCTTGCTGCTCGTGCTCGCCGTGTATGTGGGCGCGAGCCTGTTCGGTTGGCTGCAGGCCCGCATCCTGAACGGCGTCGTCCAGCGCGCGATGCACCGCCTACGCATCGAGGTCGAGCAGAAGATCCACCGCCTGCCGCTGTCGTATTTCGACCGCGTCCAGCGGGGCGAGCTGCTGAGCCGCGTCACCAACGACGTCGACAACATCGGCCAGAGCCTCCAGCAGACACTGTCGCAGGTCGTGATTTCGCTCCTGACCGTGATCGGCGTGCTCGTCATGATGTTCGTGATCTCGCCGCTTCTAGCGGTCATCGCGCTGGTCACCATTCCGCTGACGATCGTCGTCACCGTCCTGGTCGCGCGCCGTTCACAGGCCCTCTTCGTGACGCAGTGGCGGGCCACTGGCGTCCTCAATGCCCGCATCGAAGAGACTTTCTCGGGGCACTCGGTCGTCAAGGTGTTCGGGCACCAGCGTGAGGCCGAGACCGACTTCGCCGCCGAGAACGAAGAGGTGTACCGGGCGAGCTTCGGCGCGCAGTTCCTCTCGGGAATCATCATGCCCGCCATGATGTTCATCGGTAACCTCGTCTACGTCGCGATCGCGGTCGTCGGCGGGCTGCAGGTCGCCGGGGGAATGCTCTCGATCGGAGACGTGCAGGCCTTCATCCAGTACTCGCGGCAGTTCACACAGCCCCTGAGCCAACTCGGATCCATGGCGAACCTGCTGCAGTCGGGGGTAGCCAGCGCCGAGCGGGTCTTCGAACTGCTCGACGAGCCCGAGCAGACCGACGATCCCGAGCCAGCCGAGACCGTGCCGAGCGACGCGAGCACTCTCGAGTTCCGCGACGTGTCCTTCCGCTATGTCGCCGACACGCCGCTCATCGATGACCTGACTCTGCGCGCGGCATCCGGGAGCACGGTCGCGATCGTCGGACCCACGGGTGCGGGAAAGACGACGCTTGTCAACCTCGTCATGCGCTTCTACGACGTGGATGAGGGCGGCATCCTGCTCGACACCGCGGCGGGGCTTCCAGACGGAGGCCTCGATACGCGACGGATGACGCGCGATGACCTGCGGGCGCGCACCGGCATGGTGCTGCAGGACACGTGGCTGTTCGCGGGCACGATCCGGGAGAACATCGCTTACGGCCGGCCGGAAGCGAGCGAGGAAGAGCTGGTGGCGGCGGCCTCGGCGGCATACGTGGACCGATTCGTCCATGCGCTCCCGGACGGATACGACACCGTGCTCGACGACGAGGCGACGAATCTGTCGGTGGGTGAGCGGCAGCTTGTCACGATCGCGCGAGCCTTCCTCGCTGATCCGCGCATCCTGATCCTCGATGAGGCGACGTCGTCGGTCGATACCCGCACCGAACTCCTGATCCAGCGCGCCATGTCCAGCCTGCGGCGCGACCGGACCTCGTTCGTGATCGCGCACCGTCTCTCGACGATTCGAGATGCCGACCTCATCCTGGTCATGGAAGCCGGCGCGATCGTCGAACAGGGGACGCACGAGGAGTTGCTGCGCGCGCGGGGGGCCTACTGGGCGCTCTACAACGCTCAGTTCGAAGCCCCCGCCGACGAGGGGGCAGAACCGGTCGGACGCGAGTGACTGCACGCCACCACCGCCGCACGTCCCCGCCCCGTGTCTGACGTTCGATTAGTATGTGACGGTCGGTGCCTCGCGCCGGCACCGACAACGACGAGGAAAGGGTCGCGTGGCCGAGGTTTCCGCCCATTCCCGCACCGTTGACCTGGCACGCGATCGCCTCGAGCTCGCCTGGGCCGCGGTGACAGACACGGGCCGTCGGCGTGAGGTCAATCAGGATGCCGTCCTCGCGGAGTTCCCCCTGTTCATCGTCGCCGACGGAATGGGTGGTCACATCGGTGGCGAGATCGCCAGCGCGAGCGCTGTCGAACGCCTCCACGCTGTGGCCGACACCGGCTCCGTCTCCACCAAGGCGATCGAGAAGGCCCTCGCGCGCGCGGTGAAAGACATCGCCGCTCGTCCGGAGGCAACCGACGAGGCGACCGGCACCACCGTGACCGGGCTGTTCCTTGACGTCTCGGGCGCCGAGGCATCCTGGGTTGCCCTGAACATCGGGGACTCTCGCGTTTATCTGCTTCGCGATGGCGCGATTGTGCAGGTCACGACTGACCACTCGGTCGTCCAGGAGCTCATCGCCTCCGGGCGACTGAGCCCGGAAGAGGCAGAGAACCACCCGTACGGAAACGTCATAACGCGGGCGCTCGGACCCAGTGAGAGCGTCACCCCCGACTACGTCCGCCTCGACGTGGTCGATGGCGACAGGTTCGTCATCTGCTCTGACGGGCTGACCAAGGAGCTCACTGACTTCGGCATCCAGCACTTCCTTGCCGAACATCCCGAGCCGGCGGCGGCAGTTGAGGCGATGCTGGATGCTGCGCTGGAGAACGGCGGGCGCGACAACATCTCGATCGTCGTTGTAAACGTCGCCCGCGTTCCGGGGGCCTGAGGTTCCGTTCCTCCCCAACGCGGCGATCGCTCCGCTCGGGCGCGACGGTGGGCCCGGTAGCGCGATCGCGCCGATCCGGGTGATGGGCTGGGGTGATGCGTTCACCGTCTGGAACCGCGCAGCGCCTGTCCCCCGTAACGAAGCTGCGCGCCCCCGCTCGTGCCGCGACCGGTCTTCCGATCCTTGCGACGGCGGTGCCGGTGCTCGGGGCAGTGGCGCTGTGGGCGGTGACCGGATCCGTGTTGAGCCTGTGGTTCGCTGCCCTCGCGCCGATGATGGCGGTGGCGGGGTTCGGGGACCGCGTGTGGGCGGCACGGCGTGCGCGGCGCCGGGATGATGCTGTAGCCGAGGCGGACTCTGCCTCGCTGAGCGCGGCGATCGAAAAGGAGGTCGTCCGTCGTCGCGACCGTGCATGGCGAGCCTGGCCCGACATCCGCCGGCTCCTGGAGAATCCGGAAGAGGTGTGGCGGGAGGTCGAGGGTCGCCAAGGCCACCTCGTGCTGGGAAGCGGCGACATACCGATCACGGTGGCCGCCGAGCACGTGTCCGACCTTCGGGCTGAGTTCGCGCCCGAGGTCGCCGCGCGAACTGCCGGCACGCCGAACCTGACGATGCCGGATGCCCCCGCGACTGTGCCGCTGCGCGGCAGCCTCGCCGTGGTCGGACCCGAGCCACTTGTTGCTGGGGCGGTGCGCGCGATGCTCGTCCAACTGTGTCTGGTCCATCCGCCCGGTGATCTTGAGATCACCGGGGACCTTCCGGGTGGTTTCTCGTGGGTCGAGGAACTCCCGCATCGGTTCACACCCGGGCAGCACCGGATCGCGCTGGATGTCTCAAGTGGGTGGGACGGCCCCGTCGGGGAGGTTGATGCCTCGATCCTCATCGGGCGGGGAGGTGGCGCCGGAGTTCGGGTTGTGCTCGGTCAGAGAGCTACCGGATCGGCGCACGCGACAGTGGACACCGGTGAAGACAGTCTCGAGATTCGCCCACAGATGCTCTCCGAGTTCCAAGCGAGCCTTCTGGCTCGCTCCCTGCGCGAAAAGATCTCGCGGACAGCGATGGACAGTGGCGAGCTCGCGCTGGACGGTCTGGTCGAGCCGCACCGAGCGTCCGAGCCCGGAGCGGGTGCTCGAAGCCTTGTGAGCGTCATCGGGACCTCGAATGCGAGCGCGTTCTGCCTCGACCTCGTCAGCGACGGGCCGCACGCGCTGGTCGTCGGTACGACAGGCAGCGGCAAGAGCGAACTACTGCGAACGTGGGTCGCCTCGCTGGCCGCGCACTACAGCCCAGAGGATGTGGTCTTCGTCCTCGCGGACTTCAAGGGAGGCACAGCGTTCTCATCGCTCCGGAGACTCCCGCACGTCACCGGTGTTCTGACCGATCTCGACGAGGCTGCGGCAACGCGAGGGATCGAGAGCCTGCGCGCTGAGGTGCGGCGGCGTGAGGGCGTGCTCGCGGCAGCCGGAGTCCGAGATATCGCCGAGGGGGCTGCGGATCTGCCGCGTCTGGTCGTGGTCGTCGACGAGTTCGCCGCGTTACTGAGTTCTCACAGCGAGCTTGCGAACCTGTTCATTGATCTCACCGCGCGGGGAAGAGCGCTGGGCATCCACGTGATCTTGGGCACGCAGCGCGCCACCGGGGTCTTTCGTGAGGCGCTTCTGGCCAATTGTCTGCTGCGCGTTGTTCTCCGGGCCGCCGATGTTGCCGATAGTCGCCTCATGCTCGGAGATGACAGCGGCTGTCGGGTGCCTGCCGGC
Source organism: Microbacterium sp. UBA1097 (assembly GCF_002313585.1). Lineage (NCBI taxonomy): Bacteria > Bacillati > Actinomycetota > Actinomycetes > Micrococcales > Microbacteriaceae > Microbacterium > Microbacterium sp. UBA1097. Next base: position 11,967 of record NZ_DCBW01000019.1, read on the forward strand.
GTGCGTAGCGCCGGGAGCGCCCTCGTCAGACGCGCGACAGACCACAGGCCGGTGCCGATTCGCGTCGCGCTGGTGGGAGACGAGTTCGTGTCGCGAATCGCTGCCCGCTCCGAGGCCGCACCGGTACAGGCGCCCTGGCTCGAGCCCCTCCCGGTCACGGTGGCACTTCCGGGCGGGAGGAACGACGACACGCTTCTCATCGGGCTCGCCGATGAGCCGCATCTGCAGCGACAGGAACCCGTCGGGATCGCGAGATCAGTTCGGGGCCTGTGCGTCGTCGGAGCCGCCGGATCGGGCGTGACGACTGCGCTGCAGACTGTCGCGGCCCAGATCGGCGAGGTCGAGGCCTGGGTCGATTCCGATGATCTCGAGCGAGCCTGGGACGTCCTGAACCGTGTCGCCGTTACCCGGCGCGGCGCTGTCGTGGTCGATGACGCCGACGCGGTCTTGGCGGCGCTCCCGTCGGAGTACGCCCATGTCGCAGCAGGCCTCCTCGAAACGATAGCCCGCTCGTCCGGGGAGGGACATCCGTTCCTGCTCGGGCTGGAACGTCTCGCGGGGCCGATTGCTCGCGTCGCCGATCTCCTGCCGCATCGCCTGCTGCTTCGCCATTCCCAGCGCAGCGACTACCTTTCTGCCGGCGGGGTGCCGGGCCACTGTGATCCCACAGCTTCGGCGGGTCGAGGACGACTCGACGGGACGCTCGTGCAGGTATTCCAGGCCGAAACTGCTTCTCGAGGGGTGAGGGTGCCGAACGAGTCAACCTGGCGACCGCCGGCCGGACTGACGTGTTGGGTTACGCGCGCCACCCCCGGCGCTGAGCGCATCCAGGAGCAGTGGCTGGCTCGTGACGTGGTGGTCACGGGACCCGATCACGCGCTCGCCGGAGGCAGCCCGCAGGCGCTGGAGCCTGGACGCTCGCTCGTCGTGCGCGCTGAACCCGAGCAGTGGCAGAGGTTCTGGACGACGCTGACCACCCTGCGCGCGCAGGGTCCTCTTCTGGTCGATCCATCGTGTGCGGCGGAGTACCGCATCCTCACCGGGCGACGAGAGCTTCCTCCCCTGTGTCTTCCCGGCGCGCTGCGCGGATGGCTCCTCGAACCCGGGCGGGAGGTCAGTCGGGTGCGGCTCGGATGATGCGGATGACGATCAGAACGCAGGGGAGATCATGCCGACGTCGCGCTCGCCGCCGCGTACCCGCAGGGGCAGCTCTTCCCGCGCGCGTGAGACGTCGGCGGCGCTCAGTGCGCCAGTTCGCTCGAGAAGACGCAGCGCGACGATGGACGAGGCCCGGGCGGAGCCATCGAGCATCTTGAGGGCTACCGTCGTCCCATCCGGCGCGACCATGATCATCACGCCCTCGGCACCCCCCTTCGCGAAGACTCCCGTCTGTTCGATCGCGATGGTGTCGGCCCGTCCTGGGCCGTCAATCGTCCAGGGATGCCGGCGCACTGCCCCGACCAGCGCTGCCGCGTTGCGATGCAGCGCGAACGGCGACCGCTCCGAAGAACCGCCGATCCGGTGCGCTGCCTTGGCAAGGCCCGACAGAGTGAGGGCGAACACCGGAGCGCCGCATCCGTCGATGACCGATGCCTGAACACGCTCGCCGGTCAGCCGCTCGACGAGTTCGCGAATCTGAACCTGCAGCGGATGCTCGGGGTCGAGGTAGGTGGCAAGGTCCCACCCCTGTGCGACGCACGCCGCGAGCATTGCCGCGTGCTTGCCCGAGCAGTTCATACGAAGCCGCTCGGGCTCTCCTCCGGCGCGGACCAGGGCATCTCGTGTCGCCGTGTCGGATGGCCACGCGGGCGGGCACTGAAGGCTGCGCTCGTCCAGCCCGGCAGCGTCGAGAATGTCACGGACCACTGCGACGTGCCGGTCGGTTCCGGCATGGCTGGCGGTCGCGAGCGCCAGCGTCTCGTCAGCAAGCTGCGCGCCCGCGGCAAGGCACGCCAGGGCCTGGATCGGCTTCAAAGATGACCGCGGAAGGATGGGTGCGTCGGTGTCGCCGAGCCGCTCGATGGCCTGACCCTCGGGGTTCAGGACGATCGCCGCGCCGGCATGGCGGGATTCCACGAATCCGCCTCGTTCCACCCGCGCGAGCTCGACGGCAGCAGCAACAGGGAGGGTCTCAGGCACTCGAACAGCCTATCCGGGCCACTGACCCCGAGCAGGTGTCAGACTTGCCCCATGCTGGGTGAACACGACTACATCGTCCGGGCGGAATGGACCGGCAACCGTGGCGTCGGCACGGCGGGCTATCGGGACTATGCCCGAGACGTGACCCTGCGGATCGAGGGAAAGCCGGATCTTCTCGCCTCGAGCGACAAGCCGTTTCGGGGGGATCCATCGCGGTGGAACCCCGAGGATCTCCTCGTCGCCTCCCTCAGCGAGTGCCACCTGCTGTCCTACCTGCACGCGGCAGTCCAAGCGGGTGTCGTGGTCGTCGCTTACCGAGACACCGCTACCGGAGTCATGGTGCAAGACGGTCACGGTGGGGGGAGCTTCCGCGAGGTGACGTTGCATCCGGTTGTGACGGTAGCGGACGAGTCGATGCGGGCCGCCGCCGAGGCTGCGCATCAGCAGGCCAACACGTGGTGCTTCATCGCGAACTCGGTCAACTTTCCCGTCCACCACCGTCCTACGACGCTCGTGGCGGGAATCGACGGTTGAGCCGGGGAGTCAGCGGCGCTCGTGCGGGAGTACCTGCTTGATGCGTTCGATCGGCGACTGGGGCTGAACCTCGTTGTACGCGCCCGCGAGTTCCTGCCCGGACAGCGCGTGGATCGCGGCCATGATCTCATCGGTTGCGCCGCGGCGGGCGCGACCGGATGACGAGTCGCCATGATGGGACAGATCCAGCGGCTGACCGAACTTGACAGTGATGCGGTGCTTCGGGGAGGGCATCGTGGCTCCCTTCGGCATGACCTTGTCGGTGCCGATGAGCCCCACGGGAACAACGGGTGCGCCGGTCTGGAGCGCCAGGAAGGCGACCCCCGTGCGCCCCTTGTAGAGGCGTCCGTCCATCGAGCGCGTGCCCTCCGGATACAGCGCGACGGCGCTTCCCTCCTCGAGAAGAGCGCGCTGCTGCTCCAGGGCGTCGAGGGCTGCTTGACCTGCACCGCGGCGAACGGGTATCGCGCCGATGGAGGTGAAGAACTGCCGCGAGGCCCATCCTGAGAAGCCCGAGCCTTCGAAGTAGCTCGACTTCGCCAGGAAGTGAACCCGCCGCGGCGCGCCGACAGGGATGGCGATCGAGTCGATGAACGAGAGATGGTTGCTCGCGAAGATGACTGGTCCGCTTCGGGGCACCAGATGCTTGCCCTCGACACGGGGTCGATAGATCAGGCGGGCAAGCGGCGTGATCACCGTACGTCCGAGCGCATACGTGATGCCCATGCGGCGACGGGTCGTGTTGCCGTCGGCGGGGGGCTCCGCGTTCGTGCGAGCGGTGGGTTCGACGGTCACCCGTCGAGGTTACCGTCGGTTTCATTCCCCGATCGGAATGGCGCCGGGCTCGCGATTCCCAGGAGAGACAGAGGAATTGTGCGAAAGGATGGGGGCTCCGCCCACAGCAGAGGACCATTGTGCGCTCACGTTCCCTTCTCGCCCTGACCGTCGCCGCGACCGCGGCCCTTCTTCTGGCAGGCTGTACTTCCGCCTCCGAGAGCGACCCAACGGCATCCACCGCCGGCAACGGCGGACTGTGCGCCGCAGCTGCCGAGTCCGGCCCGGTTTCCGAGTCCGTGACGGTGGAGGGAGACTTCGGAACAGTTCCTACCGCATCCTTCTCGACACCGATCGCCGTTGACGGGATGCAGCGGTCCGTCGCCATCACGGGCGATGGAGCGGCGCTGACAGACGGCGCATATGTTTCGTACGCCCTCACCGTTTTCGACGGTGACACGGGAGCGCAGGTGGATTCGGCCGGATATGACGACTCTGCCCCGCTGGCCCCGATCCCGGTGGAAGCCGGCACGGGCATCGACGAGTTCTTCGGATGCGCCACGCAGGGTTCGCGGATCGTTCTGGCAGTTCCGGGGCAGGGTGAAACAGCGGCGCAGATCTATGTGCTGGATGTGCTCGAGGTGACGCCAGCTGATCAGTGGTGCCAGGTCGTGGACGCTGACACGGCCATGCCGACCGTCACGTTCGACGAGAGCGGTGCTCCCGCCATCGCGATCCCGGCATCGGACCCGCCCAGTGGTGTTGTCGTCGACGTGCTCATCGAAGGTGACGGCGCTGTCGTCGAGCCCGGCGACAGCGTCACGGTGAACTACACCGGGGTGAAGTGGAGCGATGGGAGCGTCTTCGACTCCAGCTGGGAGAAGGGCTCTCCCGCGACGTTCCAGACGACACAGGTCGTGTCCGGCTTCCAGCGGGCGCTCGAGGGGCAGAAGGTCGGCTCGACGGTCCTCGTTTCGATGTCGCCCCTGTGTGGATATGGCGAAGCGTCGGTGACCAACACCAATGCACTGGCAGGCGAGACGCTCGTGTTCGTCGTGGAGATCATCTCCAGCGAGCCTGCGGCCGGCTGAGAGCTACCCTGGCGCGGCGCATCGCGAGGCCCTCGATAGGCTGAGCGCATGCGCCGCGTCATCATCCTTGGTTCCAGCGGCTCGATCGGCACGCAGGCCCTCGATGTGATTCGGGGGAACCGAGATCGCTTCGATGTCGTGGGTCTGGCGACCGGGAGCCAACGCGACGTGCTCGAGGCGCAGGCCCGCGAGTTCGGTGTCGAGAGTACGGCTGTCGGCATCTACGAGGCAGAGCAGCTGGTCCGTGACGTCGAGGCCGATGTCGTGTTGAACGGCATCATGGGTTCGGTTGGCCTCGGCCCGACCATCGCGGCTCTTGAGGAGGGGCGAACTCTCGCGCTCGCCAACAAGGAGTCGCTGATCGTCGGAGGAGAGCTGGTCACCGCGCTCGCGCGTCCCGGCCAGATCGTGCCGGTGGATTCCGAACACTCGGCTATCGCGCAGGCGCTGCGCTCGGGCGAACGGTCAGAGGTCCGCCGACTCGTGCTGACCGCATCGGGCGGGCCGTTCCGGGGCCGCTCCCGTGATGCGCTGCGGACGGTCACACCCGCCGAAGCGCTGGCACATCCGACCTGGAACATGGGGCGCGTGGTGACCACGAACTCGGCGACCCTGGTCAACAAGGGACTCGAGGTGATTGAGGCGCACCTGCTGTTCGACGTGCCGTACGCGCAAATCGAGGTCGTCGTGCACCCGCAGTCGGTCGTCCACTCGATGGTGGAGTTCAGTGATGGCTCCACGATCGCCCAGGCATCCCCGCCCGATATGCGTCTGCCGATCTCGCTCGGTCTTGACTGGCCGCATCGCAGCGCTGGAGTGGGCCTCCCCATCGACTGGAGCACCGCGACCACCTGGAGCTTCGAGCCGCTTGAGGACACGGCCTTTCCGGCAGTCGAGCTGGCAAAGCGTGTGGGTCGCGCCGGCGGAACGTATCCGGCGGTCTTCAATGCTGCAAACGAGGTGGCTGTGGATGCCTTCCACGACGGGAGGATCGGATTCCTCGGCATCCTCGATACCGTCGAGCGGGTCGTCGAGGCCCACGAGCCCCCCGCCGCCCTGACCCGAGAGAGTCTTGCAGACGCTGAAGACTGGGCGCGGCGCACAGCGGCCGAGCTCCTGTAGCTCGCCTCCTCGTCGCGCGAACCCACAGGTCTCGGCGCGAACCCACAGGAGTCGCGCGCGAGAACGTGGGGGTTCGCGGCCGGGGGTGTGGGTTCGCGCCCAGAGGGGGAGGGGGAGGGGCGGTCAGTAGGTCATCAGGCCCCGGGCGCGGAACTGGCCGCGCACGCGTTCGATCAGCTCTGGCTCGGGGGCGCGGGTTTCGGCAAGGCTGTAGGCGCGCCCCAGGCGGTCCCACTTCGATGCGCCCATCTGGTGGAAGGGGAGAACCTCGACGCGCTCAACATTCGACCACCGCGAGACGATCTCGGCGACGGCGTCGACGTTGTCTTCGGCGTCAGTGAGTCCAGGCACGAGAACGAAGCGGATCCAGGTGGGAAGCCCCCGCGCGGCAAGGCGGTCACCGAAGTCGATCGTCGGTTGCAGCTCGCGTCCAGTGACCGTGCGGTAGGTCTCGGGGATGCCGGATTTCACGTCCAGCAGCACGAGGCTCACGTCATCGAGCATCGCGTCGGACGCGTTGCGGCCCAGGTAGCCCGACGTGTCGATGGCGGTGTGGATGCCTTCCGCTGCCGCTTCGTGGAGGATGCGGGCAACGAAGGCTGACTGCTGCAGCGGTTCGCCGCCCGAGATTGTCAGTCCGCCGCCGGTGGCCCGGAATACACCGGCGTAGCGGCGGATGCGTGTGACGATCTCGGCGAGTGTGGTCGGCGTTCCATCCTTCTGCAGCCACGTGTCAGGGTTCTGGCAGTACTGGCAGCGCAGCGGACATCCGGAGAGGAACAGGGTCATCCGGGTACCTGGCCCGTCGACGGCGGTCACCAGCTCCCAGGAGTGGACGCTTCCCACCTCGCCGGCGCGGG
>NZ_DCBW01000019.1:18794-28583 GCF_002313585.1 Microbacterium sp. UBA1097
GGGCCGCCTCCAGACGCGCGTGATGCGTCTCGAGGCGGCCCGCGTGGACCGACGGCTGGGGGAGCGCGACGGCGGCCATGTCACACCCCCGCGTGGAAGGTGCGGCTGATCACGTCGAGCTGCTGCTCGCGCGTGAGCCGAACGAAGTTGACCGCATATCCCGACACCCGGATGGTCAACTGGGGGTAGTTCTCCGGGTTCTCCATAGCGTCTTCCAGGGTCTCCCGCGTGAGGACGTTGACGTTCAGGTGGTAGCCACCAGCTGCCATCTGCGCATCCAGGAGCCCGACGAGGTTCGCGACTCGCTCATCCTCGGTGCGACCGAGACCCGCGGGCACGACCGTCGTGGTCAGCGAGATGCCGTCCTGCGCCTGGTCGAAGGGGATCTTGGCGACCGAGAGCGTAGCTGCCAGCATTCCGTGCGTGTCTCGACCGTTCATCGGGTTCGCGCCCGGGGCGAAGGGCGCTCCCGCCCGGCGGCCGTCGGGGGTGTTGCCGGTGGCCTTGCCGTAGACGACGTTCGAGGTGATCGTCAGCACGGACTGGGTGTGCACGGCATCCCGGTAGGTCGGGTGCGAGCGCAGCATCTCCATGAATTCGGTCACGAGCTCCCGTGCAATGTCATCGACACGGTCGTCGTCGTTGCCGTAGGTGGGGAACTCGCCCTCCACGACGTAGTCGGTGACCAGGCCGGTCTCATCGCGAACCGGGGAGACCCGAGCGTACTTGATCGCCGAGAGGGAGTCTGCCGCTACCGACAGCCCAGCGATGCCGCAGGCCATCGTCCGCAGGACCTCCCGGTCGTGCAGGGCCATCTCGAGGCGCTCGTACGCGTACTTGTCGTGCATGTAGTGGATGCAGTTGAGCGCATCGACGTAGGTTGCGGCAAGCCACTCCATGAGCGTGCGGAACTTGCCGCGCACATCGTCGTAGTCGAGCACGTCGCCGACCACTGCCGGCATGACGGGAGCTACTTGCTTGCCGGTGACCTCGTCGCGGCCGCCGTTGATGGCGTAGAGCAGGGTCTTGGCGAGGTTCACCCGGGCGCCGAAGAACTGCATCTGCTTGCCGACGCTCATGGGCGAGACGCAGCAGGCGATGGCAGCATCGTCTCCGCACAGGCCCCGGATGAGGGCATCCGACTCGTACTGGATGGAGGACGTGTCGATCGAGACCTTCGCGCAGAACTCCTTGAACCCGCGGGGGAGGTCATCCGACCAGAGCACCGTCAGGTTGGGCTCGGGTGCGGGGCCCAGGTTGTACAGCGTCTGCAGGAAACGGAACGCGGTCTTGGTGACCAGGGTTCGCCCGTCAACGCCCGTGCCCCCCAGCGACTCGGTCACCCATGTCGGGTCGCCGGAGAACAGGGCGTCGTACTCGGGCGTGCGCAGGAACCGCACGATCCGAAGCTTGATGACGAGGTCGTCGATGAGTTCCTGCGCTCCCGTTTCGTCGAGGATGCCGGCCTCCAGGTCGCGCTGGATGTAGACGTCCAGGAACCCGGTGTTGCGGCCGAAGCTCATCGCTGCGCCGTTTTGCTCCTTCACCGCGCCGAGGTAGGCGAAGTAGAGCCACTGCAGCGCTTCGCGGGCGTTCGCGGCGGGACGCGCGATGTCGTAACCGTAGGTTGCTGCCATCCGGGTCAGCTCCTGCAGCGCGCGGATCTGCTCGGCGTTCTCTTCGCGGCTCCGGATGATGTCCTCGGTCGAGAAGTGCATGTCGAGCTCGGCGTGTTCAGCCTTCTTCGCGTCGATCAAGGCGTCCGTTCCATACAGTGCGACCCGGCGGTAGTCGCCGATGATGCGGCCGCGGCCATAGGCATCCGGAAGCCCCGTGATGAGGTGGCTGCTGCGTGCCCGGCGGACGGCGGGCGGGTAGACGTCGAACACGCCGTCGTTGTGGGTCTTGCGGTAGGTCGTGAAGATCTTCTCCAGATCCGCCGGCACGTCGTAGCCGTAGGTCTCCAGGGCACCCTTGACCATCCGCCATCCACCGTTGGGCATGATGGCCCGCTTGAGCGGGGCGTCGGTCTGCAGGCCGACGATCAGTTCGTCGTCACGAGCGATATAGCCCGGTGCGTGCGAGGTGATCGTCGAGGGCGTCGTGGCGTCGACGTCGTACACACCGCGCTCACGCTCTGCGGGGAACATCGCGGTCAGTGTCTGCCAGACTCGCTGCGTCCGTTCGGTTGCCCCAGCCAGGAACGAGGCGTCACCGCTGTAGGGCGTGTAGTTGCGCTGGATGAAGTCGCGGACGTCGATGGCGTCCTGCCAGGGGCCGGCGACGAATCCGTCCCAGGCTGCGGGGATCGCGTCTGCCTGGTCGACGGGGGTGGGGGTTACGGTGCTCATGGTGACGCATCTCCTTCGTGGGTGTCGAAGTGTGGGTCACTCGTCTCGGCGACGGATTACGCCGCCGCGGGAGTGCTTCTGACACCGACGCTAGACCCGCGAAGGAACCCCGTCGGAAAGATGCACGAATCCCTAAATCCATGTGGTCTGACCACACACATGTTTGTGGTCAGACCACAAGTGGTCAGCTGCGCTTGCGCCCGAAGATCAGACCGAACAGCAGGAGCACCACGATCGAGCCGATCAGCGCGAACACCCAGCCCGAGAAGTTCCAGAACGTCGTGTAGACATCCAGTCCGAACAGCCCGGCGATCCACCCGCCGACCATCGCGCCGAGCAGGCCCAGCAAGATCGCGACGAACCAGCCGCCGACCTGTTTGCCGGGAAGGATGATGCGGGCGATGATGCCCGTCAGGATGCCGAGAATGGCGAAGGCGAAGAAACCCACGGGAAGGTCCTCTCGAGTCGGGCGAAGCGGGGTCAGTCGGGGTAGGGAACGGGCCAGCGTGGCTCGGGCACCGGCCAGCCGGCCTCGCGCAGCGCGCGGCGCGACAGCTCGCGCGCCGAGTATGGCGTGCGGACGCCCCGGATGTCGCGGTAGTCCTGATGGCCCGGCCCTGCCCAGAGGATCGCGTCGCCGTCGCCGACGAGCGCGACAGCCTCGACGATCGCCCGCTCGGGCGGCGAGTACTCGTAGATCTCGGCATCCGGACGCGCTCGCCGTGCACCCTCCAGCAAGGTCGCCCGAATCGAATCCGGGTCCTCGAATCTCGGGTGGTGGTCGGTGATGACCAGGATGTCGCTGCCCTCGACCGCGGTGCCGCCCATGTCGTGGCGTTTGCTCTTGTCACGGTCACCATCGGCGCCGAAGAGCATGAGCACGCGCCCCGGCGTGACGCGGCGGACCGCGGCGAGTGTCTTCTCGAAGGCATCGGGGGAGTGGCCGAAATCGACGTAGATCGCGGGACCAGTGGGGCCGGAGACGAGCTCGGTTCGACCGGGCAAGTACGCGCGGATGACGTCATTGTCGAGGGCCCGCGTGATGCGTTCCCAGTCGTAGCCAGCCTCGAAGATCATGACGATCGCCTGGGCGGCGTTGGCGGCCATGTGGCGCCCGATCACCGGCACCGTCGTGGACAGCGAGCGACCTCCGGGACCCGACAGGCGGAAACGTGTGCCGTCGGGCAGTTCGTCGAGGATCTCGACAGTCCAGTCAGCTGCTGCTGCCGCATCCGGGTCAGCGGCGATCGCGGGGGTTCCGATCGTGACGTAGGGCACCTCGCAGGCAGCGACGACATCGGCGCCCGATGCCGAGTCGAGGCAGATCACGGCTCTGCGTGAGCGGTCGGGGCGAAACAGCGGCACCTTGGCCTGGAAGTACTCCGCCATGTCGGCGTAGTCGTCGAGGTGGTCATGGGAGAGGTTGGTGAACCCGGCGACATCGAACACGATGCCGTCGACCCGTTGGCGGCTCAGGGCCTGCGCGCTGACCTCGATGGCGACGGCCTCGACCCCGCGTTCGCGCATGAGGGCGAGCAGGGCATGCATCTCGTACGCTTCGGGCGTCGTGAGACGGGACACGATGACATCGCCGGCGATGTGGCGTTCGGCGGTTGATGAGAGCCCGGCGGTGACGCCGAGCTGCGTCAGGATGCCCTCGAGCAGGTGGGACACGCTCGTCTTGCCGTTCGTGCCGGTCGTCCCGAACAGGATCGGAAGCGTGTCGTTCGGTCCGGTCGCATAGACCCACGCCGACAGGGCGCCGAGGCTCCCGCGGGGGTCGGGAACGACGATCGTCGGCAGGCCGCTGGCCAGGGCGCGCTCGCGGCCCGCGGCATCCGTGACGACAGCGACGGCGCCTCGCGCTGCGGCATCGTCCGCGAACTCCGCGCCGTGGCGCGTCCCTCCCTGGACGGCGACGAAGAGGTCGCCGGGGCGGAGGTCTGCGGTCGCGAGGGTGAGACCGGTGACGGATGCCGAGGCGTCGGTGTCCGCATCCTGATCGCCGCCGCCGACGCGCTGCTCGATCGGTGCTCCGAGGTGTGCCGCGAGGTCCGCGAGGCGGTGCGCGGGCGGGTTCTGCGGCCGGAGCACGGGCGGCAGGTTCGCGGGATCTGTCGTCATGGCGCCTCCATCTTCTCACCCGCGCACTGGGCTGACTCAAAGGCAGAGCCGATAGCGTGGCGGCGTGGATGTGGTCGCCTTCATCGTCGGTGTCGTCGTGCTCGTTGTGGGCCTGGCGGTGTCGATCGCGCTGCATGAGATTGGGCACCTCGTCCCCGCGAAGCGATTCGGGGTGCGCGTCGGCCAGTACATGGTCGGTTTCGGACCCACGCTGTGGTCCCGTCGCCGCGGCGAGACCGAGTACGGCGTGAAGGCGATACCGCTCGGCGGCTACATCTCCATGGCTGGAATGTACCCACCCTCGCCGGCTGCGCGCGCTGCAGACGGCGGAACAGTCTCGGGACATGCCGGGGGCGGCTTTTTCGCGACGATGGTGCAGGATGCCCGCGCGGCGAACGACGAAACACTCGACGGCGCCGACGACGACCGCGTCTTCTATCGGCTGCCGGTCTACAAGCGCGTGATCATCATGCTCGGTGGTCCGCTCATGAACCTGGTTTTCGCGGTCGTTCTGATGACGCTTGTGCTCAGCGGCATCGGTGTGCAGACCGTGACGAACACCGTCGCGTCGGTGAGCGCCTGCGTCCCCGCCGAGGCTGGCCAGGAATGTCAGGCCGGCGATCCGCCGTCACCGGCGGCGGCAGCAGGCATCCAACCCGGCGATGTCATCGTGTCGGTGGGTGGTCAGGAGGTCTCTGATTTCGCCACGGCAGCTGCCCTCATCCAGGCAGCTCCGGGCCAGAGCGTACCGATCGTGGTCGACCGCGACGGCCAGCGTCTCACTCTGTCGGTGACACCCGACACCGTGACCCGTCAGGTCGTCGATCAGGACGGGCAGCGTGTCGAGAACCAGGTCGGGGTCATCGGCGTCACCGGGACTCTTGACTACGTGCGTCAGCCGATCTGGTCAGGCCCCATCGCTGCGGTCGACAATGTCGGAACCGTTGCCGGGATCATCGTGCAACTTCCTGTCAAGGTCTACGAAACGGCGGCGACGCTGGTGACCGGTGCCGAGCGTGATCCGAACGGGCCGCTCAGTATCGTCGGCGCCGGGGCGATCGCGGGAGAGGTCGCGGCAACCGACGCCCCGGTCGTCAATCGCATCGCCGTGATCCTGTCGCTGCTGGCGTCGCTGAACATCGCGCTGTTCGTGTTCAACCTCTTGCCACTTCTCCCCCTGGATGGTGGTCACATCGTCGTGGCGCTGTGGGGCGGCATCCGCAACTGGTGGGCGCGGATTCGCGGGCGTGCTGAACCGGCCCCGATCGACGCGACCAGACTCGTGCCCCTGACGTTCGTCGTGGTGATAGCCCTGATCGCGATGACCGCGGTCCTGATCATCGCCGACCTCGTGAACCCCATCCCGCTCTTCGGCTGAGCGAGTCGCGCGGCCGACGCGCCGCGGGGATCACTCCGGGGCGAGGGCCCACTCGATGAGCTGATGCAGGGTCGACATGCCGTCGCGCGAGAGGATCGATTCGAGGTGGCCCTGCACCGAGGCGAATCCGGTGCCCCGAAGGGCGTAGACGTCGCCCGTTGCCGGATCCGCTGCGATCTCCACACCGGCAATCGTCGTTCCCGAAGCGCAGCGCGCCGTGAACGTGTTGTAGAAGCCGATCGAGGCGGGCTGCCCGAAGACATCGACGGTCAGCTGCAGGCCCTGGTGGGGTTGCGCGAGCGGAGCGAGGTCGATGCCGAGCTCGCTGGCGAGGATCTGATGGCTCAGACACACCGTCAGCAGCGGTGCCGATGCCGCGCGGCGCCGCGCGATGATCTCTCGCAGCCGGGCCATGCGGGCCGACGACGGATCCAGCGGGTCTCCGGGGCCGGGGCCCGAGACCAGCAGCTCCGCCGCGTCGACCTCGTCATCGGTAACGGCATCCCACGGTACAATCGAGACGTCGAGGCCGAGGTGGCTCAACTGGTGCGCGAGCATCGTCGTGAAGCGGTCTTCGGCATCGATGACCAGCGCGCGTCGCCCCGCGAACGGTCCGGCGCCTGCCTGTTCCTGCGGGTTCAGCCAGAACGGCGCGAGCCGGGCGTTCCGGGACTCCAGGAGTGCGGCGATCGTCGGGTCGTCAGCCAGCCGGGCAGGGGCAGCGGCGGGGGCATCCTCGTCGAGAATCACAACAGCGGGCCGGACTTCGCGCGGGATCGCGCCGATCGCGCCCAACACGCCCGCAGCCTTGCCATGTGTTTCGCTGACCTCGCCGTAGGGGTCGGAGTGGCGCACCAGCGTGGCGCCGACAGGCACCCGCAGGCGTCCGTTTTCGATATAGGCGGTGCGGATCAGGATCGGGGCGTCGAGGTCGTGGGTGACAGCGTCAGTTCCCTGGCCGGGGGCGGCGTCCGTGCGTGGCGTGAACAATGCGGCGACGCCCGAGTAGTAGCCGCGGGGTGTCGTCTCGTGACGGGTGATGACCGTGCACGCGTTCTGCATGGGGGAGCCGGTGACCGTGGGTGCGAACATCGTCTCGCGCAGGATGTCGCGCGGGTCCAGCTTGCTCGAGCCCCGCAGCATGTACTCGGTGTGCGTGAGACGGGACATCTCTTTCAGGTGCGGGCCGGTGATGCGTCCGCCGTCCGTGCACACGGCGCTCATCATCTTGAGCTCTTCGTCGACGACCATGAACAGCTCTTCGGTCTCTTTCGTGGAGCGCAGGAACTCGCTGAGGTTGTCGACGGTGGCTCCACCCTCGGGGTGGCGGAATGTCCCCGATATCGGATTCATCGTGACGATGCCTGCCTCGGCGCTCACGTGAGCCTCGGGACTCGCTCCGACCGCCACGTGGCCGTCGGTCACCACCGCGAAAGTCCAGTAGGCGCCGCGCTCGTGCTCCAGGAGGGCCCGGAACCAGGCGAGGGCCGCGACCCGCGGGTCAGCATCGACATCTGCCGTGAAATCGCGACGGATGACGAAGTTGGCGCCTTCGCCGCGCCCGATCTCATCGGCGATGACCCGGCGCACGATGTCGGCGTACGCCTCGTCGTCGATGTCGAACCCGGCGTCCCGCAGCGGGATGACGTCGTGGGGAAGGACGGCCAGCGCTTCGTCTCGCGGATACGTGGCGCGCTCCGTGATGACAAGACACCGCAACGGTGCGCCGTCATCGTGGCACGCGAATCCGCGCTCTCTCACCTGTCGGAACGGAACGAGCGCGAGAACCTCTCGCGGCGTGCCGTCGGCTGCCAGGAGCGGGATGTCGCGCAGCAGCTCCACGTCGATAACCTCGCCGGTGAGCACCTCGACGGTTGCGGAGTCACGGGCGAGGATCGCGAACGGCATGTCGCTGGTGGCGAGTCCGGCGAGGGAGGGAAGGGGAGTCCCGGTCATGGATCGGTCTTTCGTCGTGGGGCGGCCACCCTCACAAAGAAGACCGCCCCGGGGGCGGTCTCAGGATCAACGAGCACACCGCCTCAGACGGTGGGCCACCATGGGGTGCTCGCGAACATGCGCCGAAACTACCACAGCGCTGCTGCGCTGCGCCGAGTCTCTGGCGCTCGGGTGCCAGCTCGCAATACATTCGAGACATGACAGATCCGCAGGGTAGTGGTTCCGACGAGCTCCGCCAGCGCGCGGTCGCAAGTCTTCGCGCAAAGCAGGGGTTCTGGTACACCCTGGCGACATGGGTGGTGCTCTCCATCTTTTTTGTTCTCATTTGGGCGCTGACGGGGATGGGGTACTTCTGGCCCGCCTGGCCGATCGCTGGAATCGCGATCGGGGTTGCCTTCGCGGGCTTCAACGCGTACGGTCCGACCCGCGGCGCGCTCGCCGAGAGCAAGATCCAGGACGAGATGCGCCGACTGCAGTAGCGCCGACCCACCTCGGCGACCTCGGCCTGCCACCCAGCCGGAATGCGTAGGCTGGTCCCGTGCCAGCTGTGAACATCGGAATGCCGAAGGTCCCCGAAACCCTCGCTCCGCGCCGCAAGAGCCGCCAGATCAAGGTGGGTAAGGTCCTTGTCGGCGGAGATGCGCCCGTCAGCGTCCAATCGATGACGACGACGCCGACGACCAACATCAACGCCACGCTGCAGCAGATCGCCGAGCTCACGGCATCCGGATGCGAGATCGTGCGCGTGGCAGTGCCGTCGCAGGATGACGCTGACGTGCTGCACATCATTGCGGGAAAGAGCCAGATCCCGGTGATCGCCGACATCCACTTCCAGCCGAAGTACGTCTTCCAAGCCATCGACGCCGGTTGCGCGGCGGTTCGCGTCAATCCCGGCAACATCCGCAAGTTCGACGACCAGGTCGGGGCGATCGCGAAGGCCGCGCAAGCGGCTGGGGTGTCGCTGCGGATCGGTGTCAATGCCGGGTCGCTCGACCGGCGCCTGCTGGAGAAGTACGGCAAGGCGACTCCCGAGGCGCTCATGGAGAGCGCGGTGTGGGAGGCCTCGCTGTTCGAAGAACACGACTTCCACGACTTCAAGATTTCGGTCAAACACAACGATCCCGTTGTGATGGTCAAGGCCTACCGGTTGCTCGCCGAACGGGGTGACTGGCCGTTGCACCTCGGGGTGACCGAGGCCGGTCCCGCCTTCCAGGGCACCATCAAATCCGCTACCGCCTTCGGCATCCTGCTGGGTGAGGGGATCGGCGACACCATCCGCGTTTCGCTGTCTGCGCCGCCCGCCGAAGAGGTGAAGGTCGGGCACCAGATTCTGCAGTCGCTGAACTTGCGTGAGCGAAAGCTCGAGATCGTGTCGTGCCCCTCATGCGGGCGAGCCCAGGTCGACGTGTATTCCCTGGCCGACAACGTCACCGAGGGACTCAAAGACATGACGGTGCCGCTGCGCGTGGCTGTCATGGGGTGCGTCGTGAACGGACCGGGAGAAGCCCGGGATGCCGACCTGGGCGTTGCCTCCGGCAACGGCAAGGGTCAGATCTTCGTCAAGGGCGAGGTCATCAAGACGGTTCCCGAGTCCGAGATCGTCGCCACTCTCATTGCAGAGGCCAACCGGCTCGCCGACGAGATGGGCCCCGACGCCCCCCTCGGTACTGCGCAGGTCGTCACGAGCTGAGAAGCCCCGGACTCCCACGCGCCTGGGTCCGGGAGTCTAGGACCTCGCAACGCGTTCGAGCGCCTCCAGCGGGATCGAAACCCACGTGGGCCGGTTGCGGATCTCGTACATGACCTCGTACACCGCCTTATCAGCGACGTAAGCGTCCAGCAGCACACGGTGAGGCCCGGTGAGGTCCGCGCCGGTGTCGCCGTCGCTGCCGTCATCGGGTGCCGCAGCCGCGACGTACGCCGCGACGAAGTGCTCGCGAGCGCGGGCTGACCACTCGCGCGCGCGCTCTGCTCGCAGAG